>JAYVLR010000266.1:0-13733 GCA_043759395.1 Thiobacillaceae bacterium | reverse complement strand
TCGAGGTCTGGCGCACGGGGAATTACTTCTTGACGCCGTTTACGGTTGCCTTGAGGGTGGCACCGGCTTTAAACGCAGGAACTTTGGAAGCTTTGATTTTTAGCTCAGCGCCGGTCTTGGGGTTGCGACCGATGCGCGCTGCGCGCTTGCGTACTTCAAACGTGCCAAAACCAACCAGGGCGATGCTCTCGCCTTTCTTCAATGTGCCGCTGATGATTTCCAGCAGGGCTGCAATGCAGCGGTCAGCGTCAGCCTTGGTGCTGCTGGTTTTTTCTGCCAATGCGTCAATGAGTTCTTTTCTGTTCATGTGTTTAGTCCTTGTTGGGTTCCTGCACCATGCAGTGACGGGAGTCTAGCATTGTCACGAGCCTGAATAGTCAATTCTATTGGGCTGGATGGGGGCGAAAGGGTGTTTTTTTGCTTAAAACCAACATTCAGGCCGTGCCAATCTCGTTTGCCAGCCCTTCGTGGGTGATTTTCCCGGCATGAATCTGTAAACCGGATTGCAGTCCGGGGTCGGCATCCAGTGCGGCAAGCCCTTGTGAGGCCAGTGCTTGTATATAGGGCAGGGTGGCATGGGTCAGTGCGAGCGTCGCAGTGCGTGCGACGGCGCCAGGCATGTTTGCGACGCAATAATGCACGATGCCTTCTTCTACATACATCGGCTTGCTGTGGGTGGTGGGGCGCGAAGTTTCAGCCACGCCGCCCTGATCGATGGCGACATCAACCAGGGCGCTTCCGTGCTGCATGTGAGTCAGCATCTCGCGTGAAATCAGGCGCGGTGCATGGCGGCCCGGGATTTGCGCCGCACCGATCACGATGTCGGCATGGACGAGGTTTTCGGCGATGGATTGCGGGGTCGAAAACCGTGTTTCAACGCGCGCACCAAATAATGCTTCTGCTCGCGCGAGCGATACCGGGGTGCGATCCAGTATCGTCACGCGCGCGCCCATTCCGGTTGCAACGCGTGCCGCATTCATTCCCACAGTACCCGCACCCAGAATGACGATATGCGCGGGTGCGACACCAGGCATGCCGCTTATCAATACGCCGTTTCCGCCGTGCGCCATATGTAATGCCAGTGCGCCCATCTGGGGCGCCAGCCGTCCGGCGATTTCGGACATCGGCTGTAACAGGGGGAGTGCGCCGAGCGCATCGGTGACGGTTTCATAAGCGATGCCGGAAATGCCGCTGGCCACCAGGTCGCGCGCGAGTTGTGGTGCGGCGGCGAGATGCAGATAGCAAAACAGGATTTGACCCGCGTGCAGTTGTGCCACTTCGACCGCTTGCGGCTCTTTGACTTTGACGATCAGATCGCATCGGTAAATCGTTGCGGCATCGTCAGCGATGGTGGCCCCGGCTGCGCGATAAGCTGCGTCGTCCAGACCCACCGCACGTCCCGCATTGTGTTCCACGCTCACCTGATGACCGGCTGCAACCAGGGTGGCCGCGCCTTCAGGCGTCAGCGCGACGCGGTACTCGTGATCCTTGATTTCTTTCGGGATGCCGATGTGCATGGTGAGTGGTTAGATCTCTATCTGCGTGCCCAATTCCAGCACGCGGTTGACGGGAAGTTTGAAGAAGCGCATCGCGCTCTCGGCGTTTTGCGTCATCCATACAAAGAGTTTTTCGCGCCACAGCGCCATGCCCGGCATTTGCGTGGCGATGAGCGTTTCGCGACTCAGGAAGAACGAAGTTTCCATCATGTGAAAGTCCATGCCCTGATTTTTGCACAGCGCCAGCGCGGCCGGAATGTCAGGGTCTTCGCGGAACCCGTAATGCAGTTGCATGCGGTAAAAGCCTTCGCCCAGTGTTTCGATCCGGACGTGGTCAATATCAGGTACGACCGGGATGTCTTCAGTGACGACGGTGAGCACGATGACGCGTTCATGCAGCACTTTGTTGTGTGAAAGATTATGCAGGAGTGCATGGGGCACGCCTTTGCCCGTCGCGTGCAAAAAGACGGCAGTGCCGGCGACGCGGCCATGCGAAAAAGCGGCGATGCCTTCGATGAAGGTGGCCAGATCAATCGTATCGCTTTGCATGCGCTGGAATAGAATTTCGCGTCCTTTTTTCCAGGTGGTAAGCAGGGTAAACACGACCCCGCCAATCGCCAGCGGGAACCAACCGCCGTGCAAAATCTTGGGCGCATTCGCCGCAAGAAAGGCGAAGTCGATCAGCAGAAAAAATCCCATGCAGGCCATCGCCACGGGTAGCCGCCATTTGAGCAGCGCCCACATGGCAGTGAAGGCGAGAATGGTGTCGATGGCCATGGTGCCGGTGACGGCGATGCCGTAGGCGGCGGCGAGCTGGCTAGAAGACTGAAAGCCGAGTACCAGAATGACTACGCCGACCAGGAGCGCGCGGTTGATGAACGGAATATAAATCTGGCCGATTTCGCTGTCCGAAGTGTGCAGCACATGCATACGCGGTAGATAGCCCAGCTGGATAGCTTGGCGGGTGACCGAAAATGCGCCGGAAATAACCGCTTGCGAGGCAATCACCGTCGCCAGCGTGGCCAGTACGATCATCGGTATCAGCGCCCAGTCGGGTGCCATGAGATAGAAGGGATTCTCGGCGGCTGTCGGGGTGCGCAGGATCAACGCGCCTTGCCCCAGATAGTTGAGGATCAAACCGGGAAATACCAGGCTCACCCAGGCGATCTGGATCGGTTTTTTGCCGAAGTGTCCCATGTCGGCATAGAGCGCTTCGGCACCGGTGACCGCCAGCACAACCGCGCCTAGTATGGTCCAACCCGCCAGCCCGTGTGCCTGAAAAAAATCCAGAGCATGGCCAGGATTGATTGCCGCGAGCACTTCGGGTGTTTTGGCGATGCTCAGCAGACCCAGCAGACCGAGTACGGCAAACCAGACCAGCATGACCGGGCCAAACCAGATGCCCACGCTGCCGGTGCCGCGATGCTGAATAAAAAAAAGGCCGAACAAAATAAGCAGCGAAATCGGGATGACATAGGCTTCGAGTGCGGGTGCGACAATTTCCAGCCCTTCGACCGCAGACAGAACAGAGATGGCCGGCGTAATCATGCTGTCGCCGTAAAACAGCGCCGCACCAAACAGGCCCAGCGTAACCAGCACGCGGCGCCGTCGCGAGTCATCGTGAAACGCGCGCTGGATCAGTGCGATCAGCGCCATGATGCCGCCTTCGCCTTTGTTGTTGGCGCGCATGATGAAGGTCACGTATTTCAGCGACACTACCAGAAACAAGGCCCACAGCATCATGGACAGCACACCGAGGATATTTTCGGGGGTTGCGGCGATCGCATGCTTGCCGACGAACGCTTCGCGCAAGGCATATAAAGGGCTGGTGCCAATGTCGCCAAATACCACGCCCATCGCGCCCAGAATCAGCGCGGGCAATGCTGGTTTGTGAATAGGGCGAGCCTCTAAGGCGCGAGCGGGTTCGGTCGGGGTAGTGGACATGCGCAGCTTGCAATCATTGAAGTACGCGCAGTATAGCTTTGAAGCAGAGTCGTCACGGCGACGCGCGTTCGTAAATTACACCGTCTCCAGCTTCGCATAGGCCAGAGCCAGCCACTTCACGCCCGATTCGCGGAACTTCACCTGCACCCGTGCATCCGCGCCGCGCCCTTCGAAGTCGATGATGATGCCGCTGCCGAATTTGGCGTGGGCGACGCTTTGTCCTACTTTGTAGCCGGTGTCGTTGTTGGCCTGACTGCGTGGAGTCGCCACTGGTGTGTTGTGGCCGGCTGCGTTGTAGCCTGGCGCGTTATAGCGGGGCTCTACCCGGCGGTTCAAATTCAGCAACACCTGTCCCGGCAGCTCACTCAAAAAGCGCGACGGCAGGGCGTAACGCGTTTGTCCGTGCAGCATGCGCGATTGCGCGTGGGATAAATACAGCCGCCGCCGGGCGCGGGTAATGGCCACGTACATCAGTCGCCGCTCCTCTTCCAGCCCGTCGGCCTCGGCGGCGCTTTGCTCGTGCGGGAACAGACCCTCCTCCAGCCCGGTGATGAAGACCGCGTGAAACTCAAGCCCCTTGGCGGCGTGGACGCTCATCAGTTGCAGTGCGTCATTGCCTTCGCCTGCCTGATGCCCGCCCGCTTCGAGCGCGGCATGAGCGAGAAAGGCGTCGAGGGTTCCGTTTTCGCCGACTTCAGTGCTGTTTTCTTCCGTGCCATCTTCACCAGTGCCACTTTCATCAGTGCGGTGTTCTCCAGAAAATAGCGCAGCGGCGTTGACCAGTTCGTTGAGGTTTTCCAGCCGGTCGGCGCCTTCCTTGTCCGCGCGGTAAAAATCGGCGAGTCCCGAGGCTTCGATGATGTGGTCGATGGCTTCTGCCAGGGGCAAATCCACGGTCGCGCCCTTGAGTGATTCCACCAGCCGGGCAAAGCCTGCGACTTTTCCACTACTGGTGCAGGCCACCTGCCACAGGCTGCCACCGGAGCGTGCGGCAGTTTCAGAAAGCTGCTCCAGCGTGCGTGCGCCGATGCCGCGCGCCGGGAAATTGGCCACGCGCAAAAACGCGCCGTCGTCTTCCGGGTTGGTCAGCAGGCGCAAATAGGCGAGCGCGTGCTTGATTTCCTGGCGCTCGAAAAAGCGCAGGCCGCCGTAGACGCGATACGGCACGCTGGCCGAAAACAGCGTGTGTTCCAGCACCCGCGACTGCGCATTGGAACGATACAACAGCGCCATGTTGGATAGCGCCACGCCTTCGCGATTGAGCGTGCGCACCTCCTCCACCACAAAGCTCGCTTCCTCCTGATCCGAATACGCATCGAACACGCGGATCGGTTCGCCCGTGCCTTCAGCCGTCCACAGGTTTTTGCCGAGCCGATGCTGGTTCTGCGCAATCAGCGTATTGGCAGCGGTGAGAATGTGGCCGTGGCTGCGGTAATTCTGCTCCAGCTTGATGACGTTGCCATGCGCAAACTCGCGCTTGAATTCGCTCATGTTGGCGGTATTCGCACCGCGAAACGCGTAGATCGACTGATCGTCGTCGCCCACTGCGAACAATGCCGTGTGCGGTCCGGCAAAGAGTTTCAGCCAGCGGTATTGCAGCGTATTGGTGTCCTGAAATTCGTCGATCAGGATGTGACGGAAGCGGTCGCGATAATGTTCGCGCAGCGGTTCGTTGCGATACAGCAGTTCGTAAGAGCGCAACAGCAGCTCGGGAAAATCCGCCACGCCCTCGCGCTGGCATTGCGCGTCGTAGGCCTCGAACAACTCGGCCAGGCGGATCGAATATTCATCAAACGCCTCGGCATCGCGCGCACGCCGCCCGGCTTCTTTATGGCCGTTGATAAACCACTGCACTTTCTTCGGCTCAAATTTTTCGGTATCGACGTTCAGCGATTTCATCAGCCGTTTGATCGCTGAAAGCTGATCCTGCGTATCCAGAATCTGGAACGATTGCGGCAAACCCGCCTCGCGGTAATGCGTGCGCAGCAGCCGGTTCGCCAGGCCGTGGAAGGTGCCCACCCACATCCCGCGCGTATTGATCGGCAGCATCGCGGTAATGCGTGTCAGCATCTCCTTCGCCGCCTTGTTGGTAAACGTTACCGCCAGCATTCCCAGCGGCGATACCTGCCCGGACTGGATCAGCCACACCATGCGCGTCGTCAGCACCCGTGTCTTGCCCGAACCCGCCCCCGCCAGAATCAGAGCCGACTCGTGCGGCAGCGTGACGGCGGCACGCTGTTCCGGGTTAAGTTTTTCGAGCAGAGCGGAGGACATAAGCGGGTAAAATCGACGGCAGAGTGACGAATTATAAAGGGCTGACGATGGTGAAAATTTTGTTTTTTGGCGACCTGGTGGATACGCTGGGTTTGGCGGCGGACGAGATTGTTCTGCCAGCCGATATTACCGATGTCGAGCGGCTGGTGTTTCACCTGTCCGGGCGTGGCGAGATGTGGGCGAAGATGCTGCGGGGGAACCCCAAGTTGAACGTGACGGTGAACAAGCAATTTGCTGAGAAGTCTACGGCGATCAAGGATGGGGATGAGATTGCTTTGGTGGGGTTTGCGGTGATTTAGGGGGGGTTCTGTTTGGGCTCGGCTGGCCGGGGGTTGCCCGGCAGCAAGTTACTTTCTTTTGCTTCGCCAAAAGTAAGTAACCAAAGAAAAGGCGACCCTACATCCCCGACTTCCCCGAAAGTCGAATCTGCCGGACGGGCGTCGAAGAACTCGCCCCGCTTTACTGTTTTGATTTTGTTTTTTGTGAGCGAAGCTCAAACACCTTCGCCGCTGATCCGCCCGGCAGACCCGATTTTCGGCGGGGCTGGAAGGGGGAAGTCAAAAACAAGGGCGGTGGTGACTGGACGGCTTGCGGTTATTATTTGGACTTCACATCCGGCGCAATAATGATTGCGCCCTACACGAACTTTCAGAGTCTTATTCCGTGGCATCGGAACGCCCTACTGTTTATTCAAGCTGCGTGGCAGCAGGAAAGTCAACATTGAAATCACGAGGGGTAAATTGACCGTTGTCACACATAGGCGATGCAACCATTTTCATCAAGGAGACACAAGTGAATACCAAAATATTTTCGGCGATTGCGCTGTCACTGGCGCTCTTTAGTTTGCCCTCACTGGCTAATGCAGGCATCTGTGAATACGCAGACACAACCTACGCCAAAGTAACAACAGGCGTTGCTGGCGTTGGAGTCGCCGCTGGCGTAGGGCTCAAGGCTGCCGGAGTTACAGCACTAGCGCACAGTTCCGGCGCGGCAATAGCCGCTACCGCATCGAGTGGTTATTTGGCGGGAACATTGGGCGCAGTCGGTGCGGTAGCTGGAGTTATTACCGCCCCTGCCACTCTGATAATTGGTGGAGCCGCAGTTGCTGCCGCTGGCGGAACCATAGCTTATTGCCGTTACGCCAAGTGAATTCGTGGCTCATTTCAACGCCATTCCTCTCAAGAAACACCCCCAACTAACTGATTTTATGGGTTGATTTATGCAAGGTTTTCACTGGCGATGAGTTTCATTCCCATCTTTTCAGCTCGCGTAGGGCGCAATCGTTATTGCGCCGAATGTGTGAAGCTTAACTAGTAACCAAAAACGCCCAGCCACCACCGCACAGACTTTTGACTTCCCCCCTTCAGCCCCGCCGAAGTCTGAGTCTGCCGGGCGGATTAGCGGCGAAGGTGTTTGAGCTTCGCTCACAAAAAACAAAAATCAAAACAGCAAAGCGGGGCGAGTTCTTCGATGCCCGTCCGGCAGGCTCAGAGTTCGGGAATTCGGGGATGTGGGGGTCGCCTTCTTTTGGTTACTTTTCTTGGCGAAGCAAGAAAAGTGACTTGCCGCCGGGCAACCCCCGGCCAACCCTACCCTACCACCCCCCCGGCAACATCCCCTTCATCCCCCGCATCATTCCCTTCATCCCGCCCTTTGACATCATCTTCATCATCTTCTGCGCCTGCTCAAACTGGGTTAACAGCTTGTTGATTTCCTGCACCTGTACGCCTGCACCCGCTGCGATGCGGCGCTTGCGCGAGGCTTTGAGGAGGTCTGGTTTGCGGCGCTCCTGCGGGGTCATGCTGTTGATGATGCCTTCGATGCGGTTGATGGATTTGTCGTCGGTGCCAGCGGGTAGGCCCATTTGCCCGGCACCGGGGAGTTTGTCCATGAGCGCGGACAGGCCGCCCATTTTGCGCATTTGCTGGATTTGAGATTTGAAGTCTTCGAGGTCGAAGTCTTTGCCTTTTTTGACTTTCTCGGCCAGCTTTATCGCTTCCTTGTGATCGACGGAGGCGTGCGCCTGTTCGATCAGCGACAGCACGTCGCCCATGCCGAGGATGCGCGAGGCCATGCGCTCGGGGTGGAAGGCTTCGAGGCCGGCGGGCTTTTCGCCGATGCCGATGAATTTGAGCGGTTTGCCGGTGATCTGGCGTACTGAAAGTGCTGCGCCGCCGCGCGAGTCGCCGTCGAGTTTGGTCAGCACTACGCCGGTCAGCGGCAGCGCTTCGTTAAATGCGCGCGCCACGTTGATCGCATCCTGGCCTTGCATGGAATCGACCACGAACAGGGTTTCGACCGGGTTGACTGCGGCGTGCAGGGCGCGGATTTCGGCCATCATCACTTCATCAATCGCGAGCCGTCCGGCGGTATCGACGATCAGCACGTCGAAAAATTGTTTGGAGGCGTAATCCTGCGCGGCTTTGGCAATCGCCACCGGGTCGCGCAGTTCGCCCGCCTCAAAAAAACTCACATCGAGCTGCGCGCCCAACTGGCGCAGTTGTTCGATCGCGGCGGGGCGATATACGTCGCACGAGGCAAGCAGGGTTTTTTTCTTGCGGCCTTTTAACAGCAGCGCGAGTTTGCCGCTGGTGGTGGTTTTGCCCGAGCCTTGCAAGCCTGCCATGAGGATGACGGCAGGGGGATTGGCGGCCAGGTCGAGATCGGCGTTTGCGCCCCCCATCAAGCGCGTCAGTTCATCGTGGACTATCCTGATCAGCGCCTGGCCGGGCGACAGGCTGGTGAGCACTTCCTGCCCCAGCGCCTTGATCTTGACCGCTTCGATGAAATCTTTGACCACGGGCAGTGCCACGTCGGCTTCGAGCAGGGCGAGGCGCACCTGGCGCAGCGTGTCCTGCACATTGGCTTCGGTGATGCGCGCCTGGCCGCGCAGGGTTTTGACAACGCCGGCAAGACGGTTACTGAGGTTATCTAACATAGTGTCCTTGTTGCGGCGCGAGGCCGCGTGGATAATGGATAAGCTTATTAAATCGACTTAGACGCTATTTTAACGAATGTCACCTTATCTGCTGCTTTCCTTATGCGCGAGTGCTTTGTACGGGTTTATCGCCTGGCGCATGTTTCGTGCCACCACGCCGCCGCCGGTCTGGCAGCACATTCTGCTAGCGCTGGTCTTGCTGCTGCATGGCGCGCTGGTTTATGACTCGGTACTGGGTCACGGTGTCATCAAGCTCGGGTTCGGGAACTCGCTGTCGACGATACTCTGGTTGACAGCCTGCATTTACTGGGTGACCAGCCAGCGTACGCCGCTGTTCAGAATTCAGGCCTGGGTGACCGGGCTGGCGGCCATCGCGGTATTGTTGCCGCCGGTCTTTCCCAATGCGCACGCGATCCATAATTCTGAAGCACTTGCACTGCGCGCACATCTGGTCGTGTCGCTGCTGGCCTATAGCCTGTTTGCGATTGCGGCGCTGCACGCGGTGCTGATGACGGCGCTGGAGAAAAAACTGCATCGCGGAACCGTGTTGAGCGGAGGCACGCCGCCCTTGCTGACGCTGGAAGCGGTGTTGTTCAAGACGCTGACGGTAGGCTTTGTGCTGCTGACCTTGACGGTGTTCAGCGGGGTCATTTTTTCGGAAGCGCTATTTGGCAAGCCCCTGCAATTTACCCACAAAATTGTGTTTGCCATTCTGTCGTGGCTCGTATTCGGCGGTTTGCTGCTGGGCCGACATTTCCGTGGCTGGCGCGGGCGCATTGCACTGCATTGGACATTGACAGGCTTTGTGCTGCTGGTGCTGGCGTATGTTGGTACGCAGTTTGTTCTGGAAGTGCTGTTGCACCGGTGAGATCAAACCATTTACCACAGAGACACGGAGACGCAGAGAAAACGGCGCGATCAAAGTGTTGTTTTAACCTGGTGTTCCGCCGATGGTGGGTAAGCATCGTTTGTCTGGATTTTCTCTCTCTGTGCCTCTGCGCCTCTGTGGTTAAGGGTTTTGGCATAAGGGCGGCGCGTCTTGGATAACGTATCTACGGGCACGCTGTTTGGCGTGCTTGTTGTGCTGTTGCTGGCATCGGGATTTTTCTCTGCGTCGGAAACCGCGATGATGGCGATCAATCGTTATCGTCTGCGCCATGCGGCAAGCAAGGGCGTGCGTGGTGCCGAGCGCACCTTGAGCCTGCTCGCTCAAACCGACAAATTGCTCGGCGTGATCCTGCTGGGTAACAATCTGATCAATGCGGCTTCTGCGACTTTGTCCACCGTGATTGCCATCCGTTTATTCGGCGATGGCGAGATTGTGCTGTTTATCGTTACGCTGTTACTGACATTTCTGATCCTGGTGTTTAGTGAGGTGACGCCCAAAGTGGTGGGTGCATCCTATCCGGAGCAGGTTGCTTATCCCGCGAGTTTTCTGCTGGAGCCGCTGTTGAAGCTGGCCTACCCAGTGGTCTGGTTCGTCAATCTGTTTGTGCAGAGCATATTGCGCCTGTTGCGTCTCAAGCATCCTGACACCGGCCAGGGCAATATGCTGGGACTGGAAGAATTGCGCACTGTGGTATTAGAGTCGGCCAAAATTTTGCCGCGCGAGCATCGCCGCATCTTGCTCAACTTGCTGGAACTTGAAGATATTACGGTCGATGATGTTATGACGCCGCGCAGCCAGATCGAAGCGCTGGATTTGACCGATGAACCTGCGCGTTTGCGCCAGCAGATTTCGACCAGCCATCACACGCGATTACTGGTACACGACGGCTCACACGACAAACTCGTCGGCGTTTTGCATGTGCGGCGCGTGCTGCACATCCTGACCGAAGGTGAAATCGATTTACCGATGCTGCGCGAGAGCTTGGAGGATGCCTATTTTGTCCCGGCGGGCACGCCGCTGTTTACGCAGTTGCGCAACTTTCAGAGCAACCACCAGCGGCTGGCGCTGGTGGTGGACGAGTACGGCGAACTACAGGGTTTGGTGACGCTGGAAGACCTGCTTGAGGAGATGGTGGGGGAGTTTACTACCCAAGCACCCGCGAATATGGGTTATTTGCGCCAGGACACGGATGGCAGCTGGCTGGTCGAGGGTGCCACGCTGGTGCGCCATCTCAATCGAAAACTGGGTCTGAGTTTGCCGCTGGACGGCCCTAAAACCCTGAATGGCCTGCTGCTGGAATACCTCGAAGACATCCCTGAAGCCGGGGTCAGCCTCAAGATTGAGGATATCCCGATCGAAATTGTTCAGACGCAGGATCGTGCGGTTAAAATTGCCCGCATTCAAGTGCCTTTACCCGTGCTGAATCCGGATGGGAGTGCTCCCGCAGGCTAATTCCTTTCCCGGATCAATCAAGATCGCGAAGGTAAGCCGCAGACAGTGCTGTAGCACGGCAGAGCGGAGTCGTTGCCGCTTCAGCGGCTTACGAATCCGGCCTGCCCCTTGCGGGTAAGGCGAAGCCGACAAAGCGCTTATTGGTATGGGAATGGAATAAACTCAACTTCGTGGGAAAATCACCGTAATACCCCATAGTCCGTTCCTGCATTTTGTTATTTCGACCCGATTATTATTATGGCTGCTGTCTCCGATACGCTTAATCTGACTGGTCTGGCGCGTGCCATGGTCAACCACGACTGGTTGACGGAGGCTGAGGCTGATTCCGTATGGAAGCACGCTAGCGACGCGGGCGTGTCATTCGTTTCCGAACTGATTAAATCCAGGCGTTTCAAAGCGGAGCAGATCGCAGAGTTTGCCAGTGTGTCGTTCGGCTTTCCCTATCTGGATCTGGATGCGATGGATGCGGCGAATCTGCCGCCGCACTTGCTGGATCAGAAACTGGTGCAAAAGCGCCGCGTGATCGCGCTGTTTCTGCGCGGTAACAAGCTGTATGTCGCAACCTCGGATCCCACCAATCTGCAAGCGCTGGACGAGGTCAAGTTTCAGACGGGCCAGGCGGTCGAGCCAGTGGTGGTGGAAGACGACAAGCTGGGCAAACTGATTGAGCAGTTTGGGCAAGCGTCGGACGATGCGATGGCGGTGCTGAACGCGGAAGATCTTAATCTTGATTTTATCGATGAGGAAGCGGCGGCGGCGCAGCAGGACAATGCCGGCGGGATTGATATCGATGATGCGCCAGTGGTGCGTTATCTGCAGAAAATCATGCTGGACGCGATCAATGTGGGTGCGTCGGATATCCACTTTGAACCCTACGAAAAATTTTACCGCATTCGTTATCGCCGGGATGGCGTGCTGTACGAGGTGGCGAAGCCGCCGATGACGATCAAGGACAAGGTCGCCTCGCGCATCAAGGTGTTATCGCGACTTGATATTTCGGAAAAACGCGTGCCGCAGGACGGGCGAATGAAAATGGCGTTGTCGAAAACACGCGCCATTGATTTCCGGGTCAGCACCTTGCCAACCCTGTATGGCGAAAAAATCGTCATGCGTATTCTCGATCCGACCAGTGCGCAACTTGGCGTGGATGCGCTGGGTTATGAACCCTGGCAAAAGGAGCTTTTGCTGGCGGCGGTACAACGGCCTTATGGCATGGTGCTGGTGACCGGGCCGACCGGTTCGGGTAAAACGGTTTCGCTCTATACCTGCCTGAACATTCTGAATGAGCCCGGCGTAAATATTTCAACTGCTGAAGACCCTGCAGAAATCCAGCTTCCTGGCGTCAATCAGGTCAACGTCAACGACCGGGCGGGCCTCACATTCTCTGTCGCGCTGAAGT
Organism: Thiobacillaceae bacterium; assembly: GCA_043759395.1. Lineage (GTDB taxonomy): Bacteria > Pseudomonadota > Gammaproteobacteria > Burkholderiales > Thiobacillaceae > Thiobacillus. The sequence continues at coordinate 1,341 of JAYVLR010000266.1, read as the reverse complement.
CTTTTTTGCGGCAGGATCCGGATGTCATCATGGTGGGAGAGATTCGCGATCTGGAAACTGCGGATATCGCGATCAAGGCTGCGCAGACCGGCCACATGGTGCTGTCGACGCTGCATACCAACGATGCACCCGGTACGCTGACCCGCTTGCTGAATATGGGAGTCGCGCCATTTAACGTGGCTTCTTCAATTATTCTGATTACTGCCCAGCGACTTGCGCGCAAGCTGTGTTCCTGCAAAAAACACGCGGACATCCCGAAGGAAGCTTTGTTACAGGCAGGCTTCACCGAAGAAGATCTGGACGGAAGCTGGCAGCCTTATCATCCGGTTGGTTGTGATATTTGTCAGGGCAGCGGTTATAAAGGCCGGGTCGGTATTTATCAGGTCATGCCGATTACCGATGAAATGACCCGCATCATCCTGAAAAATGGAACCGCGACCGACATCGCCGATCAGGCGCGTCGTGAGGGCGTGAAAGACTTGCGTCAGGCGGGATTATTGAAAGTGAAATCAGGCCAGACCTCGCTTGAAGAGGTCGAGGCCGTCACAAATATCTGATGAAGGGTTAAACATGGCTACGGCGGCAAAAGCGATCAAGACAATGGCCTTCCAGTGGGAGGGCATGAACAAGCAGGGCAAAAAAGTCAAAGGCCAGATGATGGCCGGCGGCGAAGCCGTGGTGAATTCGCAATTGCGGAGGCAGGGTATTACGGTCACCAAGGTCAAAAAGCAGAGCACGCTTTTTGCGGGAACCAAACGCATCACGCCCAAGGACGTGACGCTGTTTACGCGCCAGCTTGCAACCATGATGAAGGCGGGCGTGCCGCTGTTGCAGTCGTTTGAGATTGTCGCGCGCGGACATTCCAACCCTTCGATGCAGCGCCTGCTGATGGAAATCAAGGCGGACATCGAAAAAGGCTCCAGCCTGACCCAGGCGTTTTCACGGCATCCTTTATATTTTGATGCGCTGTTCTGCAGCCTGGTGGGTGCGGGCGAAGCGGCCGGTATTCTGGAGAACGTGCTGGAGCGTCTGGCCATCTACAAAGAAAAGATTCTGGCAATTAAAGGCAAGATCAAATCGGCGCTGTTTTACCCGGTTTCGATCATTGTCGTAGCCTTCATCATCACCGCCGTCATCATGATTTTCGTTATTCCGGCGTTCAAGGAACTGTTCAGCAGTTTTGGTGCGGATTTGCCTGCGCCCACGCTGATCGTGATGGCCATGTCTGATTTTTTCGTGAAATACTGGTGGGCCATATTCGGTGTGATTGGCGGCGGCATTTATGCGCTGCTGGAAGCCTGGAAACGTTCACGCAAGGTGCAGATGTTCATGGATCGGGTG
>JAYVLR010000265.1:0-3947 GCA_043759395.1 Thiobacillaceae bacterium | reverse complement strand
GCCTTGAGCAAGATGCATTCGATCGAATGGAAATGGGTCAAAGGCCATGCTGGCCACCCTGAAAACGAACGTGCCGATGCCTTGGCAAACCAGGGCGTTTCGGTGTCCTGTCCCCAGCTTTCAGTAAGCTGATATGCGCCAGATTATTCTCGACACCGAAACGACTGGCCTTGATCCCAATCAGGGTCATCGCGTCATTGAAGTGGCCGCAATCGAAATGGTGAACCGGCGTTTGACCGGTAATCATTTTCACCGCTACCTCAATCCTGATCGCGACATTGACGCGGGTGCCATGCAGGTACACGGCATCACGCCCGAGTTTTTGCAGGACAAGCCGCGTTTTCCCGATATTGCGCAGGAACTCGCTGAATACATCCGCGATGCCGAATTGATTATTCATAACGCGCCGTTCGATGTCGGGTTTCTCAATGCCGAGTTGCGCATGGCGGACATGAATCCACTGACTCACTGGTGTTCGGCTGTGACCGATACGCTGGTGATGGCTAAAGCCTTGCACCCCGGCCAGCGCAACAATCTGGACGCGCTGTGCAAGCGTTATGGCGTGGATAACACCACCCGCACCTTGCACGGCGCATTGCTCGACTGCGAACTGCTGGCGGCGGTCTATTTATCGTTGACGCGCGGGCAGGAAAGTTTGTCGATCGGACTTGAAACCCGTCACAACGATGCTGAGGGCATAGATCGCACTCCGCGTCCCAGGCCTATTGTTCTGGCCGCGACTGCCGCCGAGCAGGCGTTGCACGATGAAACCTTGCAAAGTGTGCAAAAGGAAAGCCGGGGTCAATGCCTCTGGCTAGAGGCATAGAAGAGCTTGGAGGGCGTGCAGCGATTTTTTTCCGGATGGATGCATTCACTACGGACAAGCCTGAACCTTGGTCTGGCGAGTGTAGTGGCGGGCTTTGTGCTGGCAACGCCAAACGTGCATGCGGTACAACTGGCAATTGTGCTGAGCGATGATTCCACACCGTATCAAGAAATCTACGAAGCGATCAAAGCCCGCGCGGATGACCACGATATTACGGTTCGCCGTCTGTATGCCGATGCTGCGACCGAGGCTGCGTTAAACGCAAAGCTGGTTGTCGTGGTCGGCGTGCGCGCTGCCGAGTCGGTGGCGAATATTGCCGGACAAACGCCTGTGCTTGCCGTTCTGGTACCCAAAGACTGGTATCGAAAAACGGGTAGGCAGCGTTTGGCCGGAAACGAACATCGTCCAGTTTCTGCTATTTATCTTGATCAGCCTTACGGGCGCCAGGCGCAGCTGATTCATATGGCGTTTCCCGATGCAAAACGCGTAGGCGTGCTGGTGAGCGCAGCCCAGGCTGCCGTGCCCGAGGAAGCCGTACTCGAAAAAATCGGCGCAGCCCTGCGCGCTCAAGGTTTGACGCTAGTCGCCGAAGTGCTGGAGCCCGGCCAAAAGTTGATCGAGCCGCTGGAAAAGGTTTTTTCGACATCGGATCTCATGCTGGCCGTGCCTGACCCCGAAGTCTTCAACCGTAATACCGCTCAAAGTGTGTTTTTGACTTCCTACCGGTATCGCGACCCGGTTGTGGGTTATTCGCGCTCGCTGGCGCGAGCCGGTGCCTTGCTTGCGCTGTATTCCAGCCCGGCTCAGATTGGCCGCCAGGCAGCGGAATGGATACAACGGAAGATGGAGGTGCCATCCAGCCGCTTGCCTGACCCTGCGTATCCGCGTTATTTCAGTGTGTCGGTCAACCAGCAAGTCGCGCGCTCGCTAGGGTTCGATTTGGCTCCGGAAGCCGAACTCGAACGCAGGCTTGAAGGAAAAAACAATGATTAAAATTCCTGGAATTCGCGCACGCGTATTCGGCCTGGCCTTGGTGCCAGCGACGATTATTGGCGTGATCCTGTTGTTTCAGTTGATCTCCGGCAAGATCCTCGATCTCGACCAATCCTTGCGTGATCGTGCAGCCTCAATGGCGCGGCAACTGGCACCTGCGGCGGAATATGGCGTGGCATCGGGCAACCTCGATGTGTTGCAGGTCTTGATTGATAAGGCGGCTGTTGAACATGATGTACGGGGCGTAGCCGTGTTTTCTGACAACGGCCAGTGGCTGGCGCAAGCAGGCGAAGGCCGGTGGCCTGCCGCCGTGCGGAAAGGCCTGCCCAAAGACCGTTTGCACGAAATCGAATTGCCGGATCGGTTGACTTACTACGCGCCGATTACCCGGACCGAAGTTCAGGTTGATGATTTTCTGCCCGTAGGCAGCAGCGCCCCGGCCAAAGCCCGCACGCGGGTACAGTTGCTTGGCTGGGTGGGGCTTGAGGTTTCGCGGGATGCCACGTTGAAGAGCCAGCGTAATGCGGTCACTCGCAGCCTGACTATTCTGCTGGGAGGCCTGTGCGTCAGTTTTTTTCTGGCATGGCGAATAGGGCGCCAGATTACGCGCCCCATACTTTCGCTCACGCATATCGTTAGCCGGATCGGTGAAGGCCATCTGGAAGAACGCGTACCGGTCAGCGATCAGGCTGAACTCGGGGTGTTGCAGCGCGGCATCAATAATATGGCGTTTCATTTGCAGTCCATGCACGAAAACATGCAGGATAGAATTGATCAGGCGACGGCGCGGCTGGTGTATCAGGCCAGTCATGATTCGCTCACCGGCCTGATTAACCGTCGGGAATTCGAGCAGCGTCTGGATCGCGCGCTGGAGTCGGCGCTATTGCAAGGGCGCGAACATGTGCTGTGCTATATGGATCTGGATCAATTCAAGATTATCAACGATTCTGCAGGTCACGGCGCCGGCGACGAGCTTTTACGACAGCTGACCATGATGCTGAAATGCGATCTTCGGGAGCGCGATACCCTGGCACGCCTGGGGGGCGACGAGTTTGCACTGCTGCTGGAAAATTGCAGCGTCGCCGATGCGATGGAAGTCGTGGATAAATTCCGCGCGGATGTGCAGCGTTATCGTTTCAAGTGGGAGGACAGGATTTTCTCGGTCGGGCTGAGTGCAGGCGTGGTGGCCATCAACCAGATGAGTGGCAGCGCGATTACCCTGCTGTCGGCTGCGGATGCGGCGTGTTATGTGGCGAAGGATCAGGGTCGCAACCGGATTCACTTGTTTGAAAGCCGTGATTCAGAACTGGTGCGCCATCGTAGTGAAATCAAGTGGGTAACGCGCATTCAGAAGGCAATGGAAGAAAAACGCTTGCGTTTGGCGTGGCAGGAACTGCATCGCATTCACGACACGCCGTTCCAGACTGACAAGCCAATCCATCGGCATGTCGAGTTGCTGCTGCGCATGCAGGACGAAGACGGCACAGAAATCCTGCCCATGGCTTTTATCCCTGCCGCCGAGCGTTACCTCATCATGCCGATACTGGATGCCTGGGTCATCGAAGAAACCCTGCGCGTGTGCCGCCGCCACCTGGACAAAAAAACCGATACGCATATTTTGTTCGCGGTTAATCTTTCAGGCGCATCGTTTAAAGATGCGGCATTCAGGCAGCGCTTGCTTGAATTATTGCAGGGTCAAGCTGATGCGGGTCCGCATCTGTGTTTTGAGATTACAGAAACAGCGGCCATCGGTAATTTAACGGTGGTAAACCAGTTTATTGAAGCTATGCGCGAATTCGGTTGCCAGTTTGCGCTGGACGATTTTGGCAGCGGCCTGTCGTCGTTTACCTACCTGAAAAACCTGAAGGTCGATTTCCTCAAAATCGACGGTGCCTTCGTGCAGGATATCGCGACTAATGCGATTGACCGTTCCATGGTCGAGGCCATCCATCGAATCGGCCATCAAATGGGTTTGATTACCGTTGCCGAGTATGTTGAATCGGATCAAGTGTTAGCGATCCTGCGGCAGATAGGCGTGGATTACGCGCAAGGCAATTTGCTGCATCGGCCGGAGCCGCTGGACACGCTGTGCGGAGAGAATGCTGAAAATTGAGTTAGGGTTTGTTGA
>JAYVLR010000264.1:0-3296 GCA_043759395.1 Thiobacillaceae bacterium | reverse complement strand
CTGCGTTCGATCAGGGAGTTTGCAATCAAACCTTGAAACCTTTGTGTAGCGCGACCACGCCTGCAGTCAGGTTGTGATAGCTGACCTTGGCGAAGCCGGCAGTCTCCATCATGGTTTTGAGTTCTTCCTGCCCCGGATGCATGCGGATTGATTCGGCCAGATATTGGTAGCTGGCCGAGTCCTGCGCGACGAGCTTGCCCATCAGCGGCAGGAGTTTGAACGAGTACAGATCGTATGCGGGTTCCAGCGGTTTCCATACTTTGGAAAACTCCAGCACCAGCAGCCGTCCGCCGGGTTTCAGCACGCGATGCATTTCGGCGAGCGCCTGGTCTTTGTGCGTCATGTTGCGCAGGCCAAACGCGACCGATACGCAGTCAAAATAATCTGCAGGAAAGGGCAGGCGCTCGCCGTCGCATTGCACGGTGGGCGGGGTTTTGCCCTCGTTCAGCATGCGGTCGCGGCCTTCGCGCAGCATGGAAAAATTGATGTCGGTGAGCACTACCTGGCCGGTCTCGCCGACCTCTTTTAGAAACAGACGCGTCAAGTCCGCCGTACCGCCTGCGACATCGAGCACGCGCATCCCCGTCCGCAGCCCGGCCTGCGCCACCGCAAAGCGCTTCCACAGGCGGTGCAGGCCTGCCGACATCAGGTCGTTCATCAGGTCATATTGCGATGCCACAGAATGAAACACGTCGGCGACCTTGGCTGCTTTTTCCGATTCGGCTACTTGCTGGTAACCAAAGTGCGTCGTTTTATCCATGAGAGGCTCGCAAAGTTTAGTGCATCGATTTTACCTGAGCCTTTGCCCGCTGACTTTTGCGCCGTCATAAATCGGTCATACTGCCGTCATAGTATGGCCGCTGTTGTGTTGGCCGGAGCGTATAAATGGCTGCAAATATCTTGCTGGTGGAAGACGAGCCCGGCATTCAGGAATTACTGAAATTCAATCTGGCGCAGGCCGGGCATCAGGTGACCGCGACCGGTAATGCTGAGGATGCGCTGCAATTTCTGAAAAATACCCTGCCCGATGTCATTCTGCTCGACTGGATGCTGCCCGGTATGTCGGGGATCGATTTGTGCCGTCGGCTGCGTGCTGATGAGCGCTACAAGCCGGTGCCCATCATCATGCTGACCGCGCGCGGTGAAGAACGCGACAAGGTGCTGGGTCTGGATACCGGGGCCGACGACTACATCACCAAACCATTTTCGCCGCGTGAGCTGGTGTCGCGCATCAAGGCGGTGTTGCGCCGCCGGGCGCCGCAAATGACCGAAGAACGCGTCGAGCTGGACGGGCTGCAACTTGATCCGGTGAGCCATCGTGTGAACGGCAAGGGTAAGTCGCTGGAACTGGGGCCGACCGAGTTTCGCCTGCTGCATTTTTTCATGACGCACACCGAGCGCGTGTATTCGCGCACGCAATTGCTGGATCAGGTCTGGGGCGATGATGTATTCGTCGAGGAACGCACGGTCGATGTGCACATCCGCCGCTTGCGCCTGGCGCTGGAACCGTCGGGGCATTCCGGGCTGATTCAGACCGTGCGCGGGTCGGGTTATCGGTTTTCGGTGACCGTGCGATAATCCGCCCCGTCTTTGTCTTCTGGGCTTGGAGCGGTCTATGGGCTTTTGGTGGCGTCCTTTGGGTGTGCTGGCAGCCGTGCTGTTTGTCGCAGGCATGTTCTGGGCAGGATCGGGCAAGGTCGCAGCCTTGTTGTTTCTGGCGGGCGTTCAAGCCATCGTCATGCTGCGCCGCCTGTGGCAGGAATATCGGCTGTCGCGCTGGCTCGAAAATCCCGCCGTGGCACAGGCTCCTGATGCCACCGGCACTTGGGGCGATATTTTTTACCGCCTCGACAAGTTGCAGCGCAATCAAAATGCCAGCCGTAACCAGTTAGCGAATGCTCTGGGCCAGTTTGAGCACGCCGCAATGGCCGTGCCGGATGCGATGATCATCCTGAATCAGAATGAACAGATTGAATGGTGCAATCCTGCGTCACGCAACTTTCTGGGCCTGGATTGCGAGCGGGATCGCGGCCAGTACATCCGCTACCTGCTACGGCAAGCGCACTTCCAGGATTTTTTTGATGCCAACGACTACGCCCAGCGCCTGAGCTGCAAGTCGCCGCTGGATCGCGGTGTGACGCTGTCGCTGCAAATGGTGCCGTTCGGCAAATCCAAAAAACTGTTGATCGCGCGCGACATCACCGATCTGGAACGCGTCGACGAGATGCGCCGCGACTTCATCGCCAATGTTTCGCACGAGTTGCGCACTCCGCTCACCGTGGTCGGCGGCTTTGTCGAAACCCTGGCCGACACGCCCAACTTGCCGGAAACCCAGGCTCGCCGTTACTTCAGTCTGATGCAGGAAAACACCCGGCGCATGCAGCGTTTGCTGGACGACCTGCTGACCCTGTCGCGGCTGGAAAGCGCCGACAACAGCCTCGCCGATGAAGTGCTCAACATCCCGGACTTAATGCGCACGCTGGAGTCCGAAGCGCAGTCCTTGAGTCGCGGGCGGCACCGTATCACGCTCACACTGGAAGGCGCAGTCGGGATCAAAGGCAGCTTGCAGGAAATCCACAGCGCGCTCGGCAATCTGGTTTCCAACGCGGTGCGCTACACGCCCGAAGGCGGCACGATCAAACTGTCCTGGAGCGAGCGCCGTAGTGAGTCAGGAGGCGAAGCCGTGTTTACCGTCAGCGACAGCGGCATGGGCATTGCGCCCGAACACATCCCGCGCCTGACCGAACGTTTCTATCGCGTCGATCACAGCCGCTCGCGCGAAACCGGCGGCACCGGCCTCGGGCTCGCCATCGTCAAACACGTGCTCACCCGCCACGGCGCACGCCTCGACGTGCAATCCATCCCCGGCAAAGGCAGCACGTTTTCCGCGGTCTTTCCGGCGAGTCGCGTGATTCAGGCCGGGGGCAGCGATAACATCATCAAGTTTCCGCACGCGACGCAAGCTGTTGGGTAAGCGCCAGCGCCAGCTGCGCCTGTAATGCCGGATCAAAGGGATGAGGCAGCTCACGCCGCTTGCTGCCCCAGATTGGATTAGGAAAATGCGGGTCATCGGCAAAACGCGGAATCACATGCCAATGCACATGCGGCACCCTATTCCCCAGCGCCGCCAGATTGATCTTGTCCGGCCGCATCACCTGCCGCAACGCAGCCTCCGCCGCAAACACCACCCGCATGATTTCAACGCGGTCCGATGCCGCAAGATCAGTCATTTCCTTGACGTGAGCGTTAAGTATTACACGCAGAAAACCCGGATAGTCGGGTTCATCCGCCAGCAC
>JAYVLR010000263.1:0-3965 GCA_043759395.1 Thiobacillaceae bacterium | reverse complement strand
CGCGCGCGTATCTGTCGGGGCGGCATACGATGGCGGCAATCGCCGGGCACTTCGGTGTTCACTATACGACGGTGAGCAGGCTGGTGAGGGCGCATGAGGCTTCAGAGAAAAGCGGAGGTTGAAGGTACAGCGAAGGCGCGGCTGGACTGGTTGGGAAAGCTGGCGCATGAGGCTTCAGAGAAAAGCGGAGGTTGAAGGCGCGCCTGCACCGAATTTGTTAAAGTAGCGCCCTTTCCTCTGCCGGGTCTGTGAACATGGCTAAATCCCGCGCCGCCACGCCTCCCAAAGATTACGAATCCGCATTGGCGGAACTGGAAACCATTGTCAACGAAATGGAGTCCGGACAATTGCCGCTAGAAGCGTCGCTCGCGGCCTACAAGCGCGGCGCAGCGTTGTTGCAATATTGCCGTCAGCAATTGATGGATGCTGAGCAGCAGGTGAATATCCTGGAAAACGGGATGTTGAAACCTTTTAGAAGCGAAGCGGACGATGACTGATTTTGTTGCCTGGATGCAGGTGTGTCAGTCGCGGATGGAAGCCGTACTGGGCGCGCTGTTGCCTCAAGCCAGCATTGCGCCCGAGCGCCTGCACGAAGCAATGCGCTATGCCGTGCTCGGTGGCGGCAAGCGGGTGCGGCCGCTGCTGGCGTTTGCTGCGGGCGAAGTGACTGGCGCTGCGATCAAGCACGTGCAATATGCCGCCGCTGCGGTTGAGCTGATCCACGCCTATTCGCTGGTGCATGATGATCTGCCTGCCATGGACGATGACGGGTTGCGACGCGGCAAGCCGACAGTACATGTTGAATTTGACGAAGCCACCGCATTGTTGGTGGGCGATGCGCTGCAAAGTCTGGCGTTTGAAACGCTGGCCGAACGCGCGCTGACGGATGATCCCCGCCTCCAACTGGAGATGCTGCATCTTCTGGCCGCCGCCACAGGCTCGCGCGGAATGGCGGGCGGCCAGGCGATTGATCTGGCCAGCGTGGGCCGCCCGCTGGAACTGGCGGAACTCGAATTCATGCATATCCACAAAACCGGCGCGCTGATTCGTGCGGCAGTGTTGTTGGGCGCGCACTGCGGCACGCTGAACAAGAACAGCGGTGTGTCGGGCAAAAACGCGGTGGCGCATCTGGATCAGCACTCAAAACTGGATCGCCGCACTCAATTAGACCGCTATGCAAAATGCATCGGCCTTGCATTTCAGGTGGTGGACGATGTGCTGGATGCGGAAGCGTCGACCGCGACGCTGGGCAAAACCGCAGGCAAGGATGCCGCGAATAACAAACCCACTTATGTCAGCCTGCTGGGTGCCAGTCGCGCGCGCGAACTGGCGCAGGAATTACGCGCCGACGCGCAGGCCGCGCTGGCTGGTTTTGGAACGGAAGCGACGCGCTTGCGGCAGCTGGCTGATTTTGTGGTCGAGCGAGGATTTTAATGCCCTACCCGCTGCTTGACCGCGTTCATGCCCCTGCCGACCTGCGCGCGATGGCCACCGCAGATTTGCCCGCGCTTGCCGCCGAACTGCGCGCGTTTCTGATCGAGTCCGTCTCCGCGACCGGCGGACATCTTGCCTCTAATCTGGGTACGGTCGAACTCACACTCGCACTGCATTACGTGTTTGACACGCCGAACGACCGCCTTGTCTGGGATGTCGGGCATCAGACTTACGTGCATAAAATCCTGTCCGGACGGCGGGCAGAGATGGCCGGGCTGCGCCAGGCGGGCGGCATTGCAGGGTTTCCGCGCCGCAGCGAAAGCGCGTTTGATGCATTTGGCACAGGGCATTCCAGCACCTCGATTTCGGCGGCGCTCGGCATGGCCGCAGCGTTCCGCCAGACCGGCTCAAGCCAGCGCGCTGTCGCTATCATTGGCGACGGCGCAATGACCGCAGGCATGGCGTTCGAAGCGTTGAATAATGCCGGTGTGACCGACCTGCCGCTGCTGGTGGTGCTAAACGACAACGATATGTCGATCTCGCCCAACGTCGGCGCGCTCAATAACTATCTGGCAAAGTTGATGTCCGGGCGCTTTTACGCCGCCGCCCGCCGCGCTGGAGAAAAAGTGTTATCGGTCGTCCCGCCGATCAAGGAACTCGCCAAACGCGCGGAAGAACACATGAAGGGCATGGTGCTGCCCGGCACATTGTTCGAGGAGTTCGGCTTCAATTACATCGGCCCGGTGGACGGCCACGACCTCGACGCACTGCTCGACACGCTGTCCAACATCAAGCGGTTGAGCGGCCCGCAGTTCCTGCATGTCGTGACCAAAAAAGGCAAAGGCTATGATCTGGCCGAAGCCAATCCCTGCCTGTATCACGGCGTGTCGCGCTTTGACCCGGTTGCGGGCATTGCCGAGAAAATCGGCGGTGCGACTTCTGGCCGTCCCGCTTACACGCAGATTTTTGGCGACTGGCTGTGCGACATGGCCGCTGCTGATGCGCGTCTGGTCGGCATCACGCCCGCAATGCGCGAAGGTTCGGGTCTGGTGCGTTTTTCGCAGGACTACCCCAAGCGCTATTTCGATGTCGGCATCGCCGAGCAGCACGCGCTGACCTTTGCCGCTGGCCTTGCCTGCGAAGGCGTGAAGCCGGTGGTGGCGATTTACTCGACCTTTTTACAGCGCGCCTACGATCAACTGATCCACGATATTGCGCTGCAAAATTTGCCGGTGATGCTGGCGATTGACCGTGCTGGCCTCGTCGGTGCAGACGGCCCGACCCATGCTGGCAGTTTTGATCTGAGCTATCTGCGCTGCATCCCCAATATGCTGATCGCCGCGCCCTCGGACGAAAATGAATGCCGCCGTCTGCTGAGCACAGCGTTTTTGCACGACGGGCCGTCTGCTGTGCGCTATCCGCGCGGAAGCGGGTCAGGCGCAGCGCTGGAACCCGGCCTTGAGCCGTTTGAAATTGGCAAAGGCGTCGTGCGCCGTCAAGGCAAAGAGGTCGCCCTGATTGTGTTCGGCAGTCTGGTCGCCCCCGCGCTCAAGGCTGCCGAGGCGCTCGGTGCCAGCGTGGCCGACATGCGTTTTGTGAAGCCGCTGGATGTGGATTTGCTGCGGCAGCTGGCACACAGCCACCGCCTGCTGGTCACGCTGGAAGAAAACGCAGTGGCGGGCGGTGCAGGTGCGGCGTGTGCCGAAGCGCTGGCGGAACTCGGTATTGAGACAGCCATCCTGCATCTGGGGCTGCCCGACAGCTTTATCGAACACGGTGATCCGGTGCAGATGCTCGCCGCGTGCGGTCTCGACGCAGCCGGTATCGAAACACGCGTACGCGCCCGCTTAACCCTAAGGAGGCGCTGATTAATTCGTCATTCCCGCCTGCGCGGGAATGACGAATTAATCAGCGTTTCCCTAATACCCCACTAAAATGGACTCCGAATTTCTGCGGGCTGAAGTCCGCGAAAGATCGTATGCCCGAGTAGTTTACTCAACTATTCCGACAGTTTATACTGAGTCTAAACTGTCATTGATGAACATCCAGGAGCCCGCCATGAACCAGATTTGCGACCCCGCCGTTTGTATGCCAGATGTACAAAGCTCGGCGGATACCCGCCACATCGCCATCGACAAAGTCGGAATCAAGAGCATTCGCCATCCCGTACGCGTGGCCGACAAGAGTGGCGGCATCCAGCACACCATCGCCAGTTTCAATATGTATGTGTACCTGCCCCACAACTTCAAGGGCACGCACATGTCACGGTTTATCGAAATCCTGAACACCCGCGAGCGCGAGATTTCAGTTGAGAACTTCGAGGACATGCTGCGCCAGATGGTCGAGCGTCTGGAAGCGGAGTCTGGCTACATCGAAATGAGCTTCCCCTACTTCATCAACAAAACTGCGCCGATCTCCGGCGTCCAAAGCCTGATGGATTATGAAGTCACCTTCATCGGCTCGATTGAAAATGGCGCTTACAAGCACACCACCCGCGTCGTCGTGCCGGTGACCTCGCTGTGCCCGTGCTC
>JAYVLR010000262.1:0-7504 GCA_043759395.1 Thiobacillaceae bacterium | reverse complement strand
GCGCTGATCCTCGCACACAACCACCCCAGCGGAGTCGCGGAGTCGAGCCAGGCCGACCGCCAATTGACGCGGCGATTGGCGGAAGCGCTGGCATTAGTGGACATCCGCGTACTCGACCACTTTATCGTTGCAGGCGCGTCTTCTCTATCGTTCAAGGAGTCGGGCCAACTATAAAGACAGGCTTGGCTTGCCCCGCGCGTGCTATCCATGGTATAAATCGCGTTTTTCGGATTCACGGAACAGCATCATGGCTCGCGTATGTATCGTTACGGGCAAAAAGCCCATGGTCGGGAACAACGTTTCCCACGCCAACAATAGAACCAAACGTCGTTTTCTGCCCAACCTGCAGTACCGCCGTCTCTGGGTCGAAAGTGAGAACCGCTGGGTTCGCATGCGTTTATCCAACGCCGCGCTTCGCACCATCGACAAGAACGGCATTGATGTCGTGCTGGTCGGCCTGCGCGCCCGTGGCGAACAGATTTAAGGAGCACGATCATGGCTAAAGGCGGACGCGAAAAAATCAAACTGGAGTCCTCAGCGGGTACCGGTCATTTCTACACCACGACTAAAAATAAAAAGACCATGCCGGAAAAAATGGAGATCAGCAAATACGATCCCGTCGCCCGCAAGCATGTTGCTTACAAGGAAACCAAGCTGAAGTAAGTTTTTAGCCTGGCCAATAAAAAACCCGCTCATGAGCGGGTTTTTTATTGGCCAGGCTAAATTGACGCTAATGCCATGACTCAAGCATAGCGGCGCTGTCCTCAAGCATAGCGGCGCAGGCGCACAGAAAAGTCCTGTAGCGACTGGATGCCACTGGCTTCAGCACGTTTGCACCAGGTTTGCAGCTGCTCCAGCAACTGCTCGCGGCTGGCGGTTGAGCGCCCCCAGATTGCCGCAAGTTCTTGCCGCATGCGATAAACCGTTTGCAGACGCTCGCTTTTACCCAGCACCTGATCAAGTTTAGCCTTGTCGGCCACACCCAGTTCGGCTGGCTCGAGGTGTAACCAACGACGAAACGTTGCGAGACTCAAACCTTGCGGCAAATGGGCACCGGCCTTAAGTTTGGCAAGCTCGGCTGTGTACTCCCGTTTTGTGCTGCGGACGTAGCGCGTCATGACATCATAGCGATGCGTAATAATGGCCTGCAGCGAATCAAGATCACACAGCGGCTTGGCAGCTTGCCATTTTACGGTGGCGGCGACTTTACGAACTGTCGCCAGCCCGGCATATGACATCAGCTTGATATACAGCCAGCCGATATCAAATTCGTACCATTTGTTCGATAGCCGTGCCGACGTACCGTAGGCGTGATGGTTGTTATGCAGCTCTTCGCCACCAATCAGAATGCCCCAGGGAACAATATTGGTGCTGGCATCTTCGCAGGCAAAATTACGATAACCCCAGTAGTGGCCAATGCCATTAATGATCCCGGCTGCAGTGACGGGAATCCAGGCCATTTGCACCGCCCAGACCGTCAATCCGATCGGACCAAACAGTACGAGGTTGATAATCATCATCAAGGCCGCGCCGTGTGCCGAATAGGGCGTGTAGATCGTGCGCTCCACCCAGTCGTCCGGCGTGCCATGGCCGTATTTGCGCAGGGTCTCCGCATTTTTGGATTCCGCGCGATACAGCTCGGCACCCTGCCAGAACACTTTCTTGATCCCCAGTACCTGCGGGCTATGGGGGTCTTCCGCCGTTTCACATTTGGCGTGATGTTTGCGGTGGATGGACACCCATTCCTTGGTCACCTGACCCGTCGTCAGCCACAGCCAAAAACGAAAGAAATGGCTGACAACAGGATGTAGATCGATCGCACGGTGCGCTTGTGAGCGGTGCAAAAAAATCGTGACCGCAGCGATAGTAATGTGGGTCAAACCCAGGGTCACAAGAACATAGCCCCACCAGGGCAGATCAAACACGCCTAATTGCATGTATTTTCCTTGTAAATTGAGGACATTCAACGCCCGACGATAAAGTAAAAACCAGGAACAATCAAGGATCAAAGCTTGGTCGCCCCCGTAGTACGGCTATTCGCTACGACACAATCTGCTACTCTACCGCGCTTGATCAATTTGATGTTTATCCCGATGGATGTCTCCACTTTATTATCCGCGCTCATCCTTGGCATCGTAGAAGGATTAACCGAGTTCCTGCCGGTGTCGTCTACCGGCCATTTGATTCTGGCCGGGCAACTGCTCGGGTTCAATGATGACAAAGGCAAGGTATTCGAGATTGCCATCCAGTTTGCGGCCATTCTGGCCGTGGTGTGGGAATACCGAAGCCGACTCGGCTATGCGCTGATGAGCTTGCCATCCGACCCCGCATCGCAACGCATGGCAAAAAATCTGATCGTCGCTTTTTTACCTGCGGCCATCCTCGGGTTTCTGTTCCTGAAAGAAATCAAAGCCTACTTGTTCAATCCCATCGTGGTCGCCAGCGCGCTCATCATTGGCGGTGTCTTGATCTTGTGGGCCGAACGCCGCAAACACGTGGTTCGCGCAGAGACCATTGACGACATCAACTGGCGCGACGCATTGAAAGTGGGATTTGCACAAGCACTGGCGATGATTCCCGGCACCTCGCGTTCGGGTGCGACGATTATCGGCGGCCTGTTTTTCGGGCTATCGCGCCAGGCCGCAGCCGAATTCTCGTTCTTCCTCGCCATTCCCACCATGTTTGCCGCCACCTTGTACGACGTGTACAAGCACTGGCACCTATTCAGCGCGGACGACATCGGCCTCTTCACCGTCGGATGCGCGGCATCGTTTATAAGCGCCCTGCTCGCGGTGCGCGCGCTGATTCGTTTCATCAGTAGCCATGATTTCACCGTATTCGCCTGGTACCGGATTGTGTTTGGGGTGCTGGTGCTGCTGACCGCTTATATGGGCTGGATAGACTGGGGTACCCACTAATCTCCCTCTGATGGCGGATGTTTTTTCAGTTTGCGTTGCAGCGTTCGGCGGTGCATTTTGAGCGCGCGCGCAGCTGCCGAAATATTGCCTTCGTTTTCCGCCAGCACCTAATGGATATGCTCCCATTCCAGCCGCCCTACGGAAAGAGTGCCTGGGTTAAGCTCAACGTTGGTATCGGCTTCATCGCGTTGCAGTGCGGCCAGAATTTCATCGGCATCGACCGGTTTGGCAAGCCAATGAACGGCACCGAGGCGCATCGCATCGACCGCTGTGGCGATGCCGGCATACCCCGTCAGCACGACAATGCGCGGCGGCATGGGCAAACGAGCCAGGTATTCAACCACCTTTAGCCCCGATTCCCCCGGCAGCTTCAAATCGACAATGGCGTAATGTGCAGTAAACGTTTCCGTGATCTCACGCGCCCCCGCCTGTGCGCTCGGTCAGGCTCACTTCGCCACCCAGCCGCTCAACCGTTGCATGTGTCAGCGGCAAGCCCGGCCCTAGCCCGTGGCCGGGCTTGCCGGTAAACAACACGCGACCCCGCCTGAAGTTTGGCCGCATCGCTAAACCCCGGTCTGCGATCGGCAATCTCAATGCGAATCAACTGGGCATCGCAGCGGGCGGATATTTCCACTTGGCCGGGAGGCACATCTGCCGCGTTATTGAACAGATTCATCAAGGCCTGTTCCAGCTCAGCGGGCGGGGCAATATCAAGTTCAGCCAGGTCACTTGCGGCATCCACCGACACACTCGCTTGCGGCCGCATGATTTTCCAACGCTCGACAATCGCCATCAACCACTCAGCCACGCTAAATACTGCGGCGACATTTTTTTCCGCGCTATCGCCTTCGCGCGCACGCTCAGCCAAGCGACTGAGAATGGTGTTACATACGGCTGCCTGCCCCCGAAGCAGCTGACAATCCGTACCGATCTCAGGGTCGTTGGCATGGGCTGGCGTAAATTGGCACCCGACACCGAACACCCCCAGGGCGATGCCCTGGCACGCGAAGACTGGAAAAAAACTCCCCGATACGCTGGCGGAAACCGTAGCGCTCTGGAATAACGAGCGCCCGCTACGCCTGATGTTTCAGGATGAAGCGCGCTTTGGCCGCATCAGCGACACGCGCTATTGCTGGTGTCGTCGCCCGACTCGCCCGATGGTCAAGGCAATGGTCACGCAGCAGTACACCTATGCCTATGGCGCGGTCAGTCCGATGGATGGGCGCTTTGACAGCCTCATGCTCCCGCATGTCAATACTGAGTGCATGCAAGTCTTTCTGGACGGGGTGGCGCTGCGCTACCCGAACGACAATATCGTCATGGTGCTCGATGGAGCCGGGTGGCACAAAAGCCAGTCATTTGCGTTGCCGGTGAACCTGAAGCTGCACTTTCTGCCGCCCTATTCACCTGAGCTCAATCCGGTAGAACATCTCTGGGATGAGCTTCGCGAAAAGCATTTCCACAACCGCGCCTTCGATAGCATCGATGCCCTCGAAGATCACCTGGTGGATGCGCTAAAGGCCATGGAAAATAATCCTGAGCGCGTCGCAAGTATTACCCGATGGCCGTGGATAGTTAATTCTGTTTCTAATGCAAATTAGAATTAGTGCGGTGCGCGGCATCCGGCAGGCCAAATCCCTGAGCTAAAGCTAAAGCCCACTGCGCAGAGCGCCAGCACACACACGATTAGCGGCGCGGCAGGCAGGTCGCTGAGTGCTGACAATCCCAGCCCGAGTGCATAGGCCAAGGTGCCCACAACATATCCCCAAAGGGATGGGTGAGCCGACAGGGAACGCACCGCCAGCGCGGGCAGGATGAGGCTGGCGAACACCAGATAGACCCCGACCAGTTGTACGGAAGCGGTGATTGCCAGCGCGAAGATGAGATAAAACCCCAGCCGTCCCAGACGGTCACCGAGCCCCCACCACAGACCGGGCAAGACTGCGTAAAGCAGCGCAGTCTGGATCAGTTGCGCACGTTCCACCCAGAGTATCTGGCCGGTAAGCAGGTCGCGCAGGTGTTCACCGCCCTGCGGGTCGCCCGCCAGAAGTAGCACGGTTGCGCTGGCAGCAACGACAAAAGCGGAGCCGATCAGCGCTTCCTGTGTCTGTGGCCAGCGGCGTTCGCACCACGCCAGCACAGCAGCCCCCGCCAGGGCTGCGCCGGTGGCGGCAATCTGGGTTTGCCAGCCTTGCGTTTCCCAACCGACCCGATGCGCAGCGATTACGCCCAGCACGGCAATTTGCGCCACCGCCAGATCCAGAAAAACGATGCCGCGCGCGAGCACGCGTTGCCCCAGTGGGACGTGGGTGGCAAGCACGAGCAAACCTGCCACCCACGGCAGCACTAACAGTGCGGGGTCGAGAGCAGCCCAGTTCATCGCGCGACTTTCAGTAATTGTTCGATGCTGTCGTCAAACAGGCCGAACAAGTCCTTGGCGCGATCTGAACCGCCGACGGTGAAGGGTAAAACCACCACCGGGATGCCGGCATGTTCGGACAGCCATTCCGAGGGACGCGGGTTTTGGTATCTTGCCCGTACTATGGCCTTGGCTGGTGAGGATTTGAGCAGCGCAGCGATTTCAGCCAGGTGGCTGACTGAAGGTTCGACTCCCGGTTTGGGTTCCAGCACGGCGACCTGCTTCAGTCCCAGCCAGTTTTCCAGATACGGGAATGCCAGATGCTGCACCACGATGCTCATGCCTTTGAGTGGCGCAGCTTCGGTTTGCCAGCGTGCCATCGCCGCATTCCAGCGGCTGTTGAAGTCTTTCAGCCGTGCCTGATAAAGGGCGGCGTGTTCAGGATCGACTTCGGCCAGACGTGCGCTCAAGGCTTGCGCCACCCGGGCGATATTCCTTGGGTCGGTCTGGATGTGCGGATTGCCGCCGGGATGAACGTCACCTTGCGAGCGGTCGAGCAGGACGGGTTTTCCCAGCATCGCAACATAGCGGGCTGCCTCGAAGTTGCCGGGCTGCCCCGGCAGGATGGCGGCATTGCCGGATTGGCGCAGCAATACCGGCAGCCAGCCGACTTCAAGCTCCGACCCGGTGCAGACCGCGAGATTTGCGCGGCGCATCTGCGCAATCAGGCTGGGTCGGGCTTCGATGCGATGCGGATCCTGAAAAGCCGTGGTGGCGCTGTACACCTTGAGCGCATCACCGCCGAGTTCGGTCGCCAATGCGCCCCACTCGGGTTCGCAGGCGAAGACATTGAGCGCGGCGTGAGCGAAGACAGGAAATGCCGCGAGCAGAAAGGTGAGCAAGCGTAGATTTTTCATGAGAAATTCCTTCGGGTCAGATTCAGAACGAGTGGGCGCCGTGGGCGCCCAGGCTGTAGATGTATTGCACGAACCACTGGTTTTCATTCTGGTTCTGCATGGATTGATCCTTCGAGTATTGCAGGCGCAGGCGCGTGAATTCGGAAGGCGAGTAATCGGCCATCAGCGAGTGGCGGGCGGGCGTGTAATCGGGACGCGGCAGATTGGCATTGTTGATACCGAAATCGACCGATCCCGGGTTCAGCAGGTCGTAGCGGTAGCCTGCGCGCCAGTGCGGCATGAACTGGTACACGCCTTGTGCGTAGCCGCCGTACTGGGTGGAGCGATACACACCGGTGATGCCGCCACTGCACAGTGACGGATTCGCCGGATCAAGGTCGCTGCAACTCAAATTGCCGTCTTCGCTGTGCTGGAACAGTTCGGCAGCAAACTTGAAGTTGCTGACCGTGGAATTGCCGTTGGGCGCCCATTTCCACACGAAGTCAGCCATCCAGGTTTTGCTGCCGCCCGTGTAGGTCGTGTTGACGCCAAGCCCGTTGAAATCAGCGAGCGTGCCGCTGCGCGCATTCGCGCGGGTTGAAAGATACGACACCCCGCCGCGCCAGTTATGCGAATCGCCGACATCACCGCCGACATGGCCGTAAAGCGCGTAACTTCCGATGCCGTTTTTGTTACGGTCGGCGCCGGGGAAATTTGCGCCGCGCCCGATTTCCGCGCCGAGCTCGGTGAAAAGATCCGTTGGCGCAACCCACTTCAGTTGCAGGCCATCGTTGCTATAAGCCTCGCCAAACAGCGCGCGGGTCATCAGGTTGTTATCGGCAAAATCCCAGGCGTGCGGGTGCTGCTCATTTTGATAACCGATACTGGAACGGAAGCGGCCGCCCTTGAGCGTAAAACCATTGCCCAGCGCCAAAGTCTGGAACCAGGCTTCTTCGACGCTGACCGATCCGTCACTTACCACCAGATTGGTTGAGCCGCGAAAATCCGGATCGATATTCGCCGCCATCACCAGCTCGGTCTCATTCACTGAAAAGCCGCGCGTGGTTCCGGGGGACGTGCCATCCGGAAGGAAACCGCTGATGCGTCGTTGCGGAATGTCGCGCAGCTTGGCATAGCCGCCTTGCAGGATGAGCGAGATTTCCGGGTTGAACGCATTGCTGTTGCTGGCTGCGGGCTGCGCGGTCTCGGTTTTTTGCGCGGCGTTATCCGCCTGGGATTCGGCATTTTGCAGCCGCGCCTCCAGTGACTGGATGCGCGTTTCGTAGTCTTGTTTCATGTGCTGGATCTCGGCGCGCAAAGCGTCCAGACCG
>JAYVLR010000261.1:0-9815 GCA_043759395.1 Thiobacillaceae bacterium | reverse complement strand
ATTGCCCCGATCGCGATGGACGAAGGTCTGCGTTTTGCGATTCGTGAAGGCGGCAGGACGGTCGGCGCCGGGGTGGTGGCAAAGATTTCGGAGTAAGTTTTTTACTTTAGTGTAAGAATTTTAGAGTAGGCATTTCATGCAAAACCAGAAAATCCGCATTCGCCTGAAGGCGTTTGACTACAAACTGATTGACCAGTCCGCACTGGAAATCGTTGAGACCGCCAAACGCACCGGTGCGGTGGTGAAGGGTCCCGTGCCCTTGCCTACCACTATCGAGCGCTTTGACGTGCTACGTTCACCGCACGTCAACAAGGCTTCGCGCGATCAGTTTGAGATACGCACCCATCGTCGTCTGATGGACATCATGGATCCGACTGATAAAACAGTTGATGCATTGATGAAGCTTGATCTTCCTGCGGGTGTGGATGTTGAAATTAAGTTGTAAGTAAACCGGTTTGGCGTGTATAATTTCGCCCCTTCGGAGAGCTAGTCTAAATGCCCTTCGAGTTTAACCAAACAAGCAGCCGGTCAATTGTAATCGGCGCCTAAAACCAGACCTCCCAAGCCAAGGCAAGCGGGGTTCGAGATAGGAATAAGATAATGAGTATAGGGCTCGTTGGCCGCAAGGTCGGCATGACCCGCATTTTTACCGATGACGGCGTGTCCGTTCCGGTAACCGTGCTGGAAGTGTCCAATAATCGCGTCACGCAAGTGCGCACCCCCGGTCAAGATGGCTATTCTGCTGTGCAGCTTGCTTTTGGCAGCCGCCGCAACAGCCGCGTTACCAAAGCCGAGGCCGGGCATTTTGCCAAGGCGGGTGTGGACGCAGCTCGCGTGATGCGCGAATTCCGCTTGGATGTCGATGCTGCAGCGCAGTATCAGTTGGGTGCGGTGGTGTCTGCTGATATTTTTCAGGCTGGCCAAATGGTCGATGTCTCGGGTGTTACGCAGGGTAAGGGCTTCGCCGGCACAATTCAGCGTCATCACTTCAAATCACAGCGTGCAACTCACGGTAACTCACGTTCGCATAATGTGCCAGGCTCCATTGGCATGAACCAGGATCCGGGTCGTGTGTTCCCGGGCAAGCGCATGTCGGGTCATTTGGGTGCGGTCACACGCACCACGCAAAACCTCGAGGTGGTGCGTGTGGACGCGGAACGCGGTTTGCTCTTGGTCAAGGGCGCAGTACCCGGTTCCAGGGGTGGCCACGTCGTCGTGTCTCCTGCAATCAAGGGGGGTGCATGATGGAATTGACTGTTATCAACGATCAGGGTCAGCAGCAAGCAGGCTTTGCCGCTTCTGATGAGACCTTTGGTCGCGATTACAACGAAGCGTTGGTGCATCAATTGGTGACAGCGTTTCAGGCAAATGCCCGCAGCGGCAATCGCGCTCAAAAAACGCGTGCAGAGGTTAAGGCTTCGACTCACAAGCCGTGGCGTCAAAAAGGTACGGGTCGTGCGCGTGCCGGTATGGCATCAAGCCCGATCTGGCGCGGAGGTGGCGTAACCTTCCCAAACAAGCCTGAAGAAAACTTTAGTCACAAGGTTAACCGCAAGATGTATCGCGCGGGCTTGGCTACTATTCTTTCTCAGTTGGCCCGTGAGGGCAAGTTGAAGGTGGTTGAGAGTCTGTCTGTCGAGTCGCCCAAGACCAAGCTTCTGGCAAACAAACTTAAGGCGATGGGTTATGACAAGGTCATGATCATTGCGGATAGCGTGGATGAGAATCTGTGGCTGTCAGCCCGTAATCTGCCGCATGTGTATGTGGTTGAGCCGCATCAGGCTGATCCATGGAGCCTGATGAAGTTCAGTCATGTGCTGATGACCAAGGCTGCGGTCAAGCAATTTGAGGAGATGGTGTGATGAGCGTGATCAGTCAAGAGCGTCTGCTCAAAGTCATCCTCGCCCCGGTGATTTCCGAAAAAAGCACCCGGATTGCTGACAAGCATAACCAGGTGGCTTTCCGCGTGTTGCGTGATGCGACCAAGGAAGAAATCGGAGCTGCGGTTGCCAGCCTGTTCAAGGTTGAAGTCACGGGTGTTCAGGTCTTGAACGTCAAGGGCAAAATTAAACGTTCCGGTCGCATTACGGGTCGCCGCGACCACTGGAAAAAAGCGTACGTTACGCTGAAGCCGGGTCAGGATATCGACTTCGCGTCTGGACAGTGAGGATATAAATAATGGCTCTGATTAAAGTCAAACCCACTTCGCCTGGTCGTCGTGCAGTTGTCAAGGTGGTTACGCCTGGGCTGCATAAAGGCAAGCCGGTGGCGGCATTGCTTGAACCGCAGAAGCGGGGTTCCGGTCGTAACAATAATGGTCATATTACTGTGCGTCACAAAGGTGGCGGACATAAGCAGCATTACCGTATGGTCGATTTCCGTCGCAACAAAGATGGCATCGTGGCCAAGGTCGAGCGTCTGGAATACGACCCGAATCGCTCAGCCAACCTGGCCTTGCTGTGTTATGCCGACGGCGAACGTCGCTACATCATCGCGCCGCGCGGTGTTGAAGTTGGTGCAGAATTGCTGAATGGCGCTGATGCTCCAATCAAGGCGGGCAATTGCATGCCGTTGCGCAGTATTCCTGTGGGCAGCACGATTCACTGTATCGAGATGCAGCCGGGCAAGGGTGCGCAGATGGCGCGTTCTGCCGGTACCTCAGTACAGTTGCTGGCGCGCGAAGGTGCTTACGCGCAATTGCGTTTGCGTTCAGGCGAGATCCGTAAAATCCACGTTGACTGTCGCGCTACGCTAGGCGAGGTGGGCAATGGGGAGCACAACCTGCGCTCTATTGGTAAGGCCGGTGCGATGCGTTGGCGTGGCGTGCGTCCGACCGTTCGTGGTGTGGTGATGAACCCGTGTGATCACCCGCACGGTGGTGGTGAGGGCCGTACAGCAGCCGGTCGTCATCCAGTCAGCCCATGGGGAACTCCGACCAAGGGCTATCGCACCCGCAGCAACAAGCGTACTTCCAATATGATCGTCCGCCGCCGTCAAGCGAGCAGATAAGGGTAGATAGAGATGGCACGTTCAATTAAAAAAGGCCCGTTTGTCGATGGCCACCTGTTGAAGAAGATCGAGACTGCACGTTCAACGAGCGATAAGCGCCCGGTAAAAACCTGGTCACGTCGTTCAACTGTGCTGCCCGACTTTATTGGTTTGACGATCGCGGTACACAATGGCCGTCAGCATATTCCGGTGTTTGTGACTGAAAACATGGTTGGTCACAAATTGGGTGAGTTCTCTCTGACGCGTACCTTCAAGGGTCACGTGGCAGACAAGAAAGCGAAGAAATAAGGAGCGCATGATGGAAGTTTCAGCAATATTGCGCGGTACCCGTTTGTCTGCCCAGAAAGGTCGGCTTGTTGCTGATCAGATTCGCGGCATGGCGGTGGACAAGGCGCTCAACATTCTTGCTTTTAGCCCTAAAAAGGGTGCGGGCATCATTAAAAAAGTACTCGAATCGGCGATTGCAAATGCTGAGCACAATGAAGGTGCTGATATTGATGCACTCAAGGTCAAGACTATTTATCTCGATCAGGCTTCGGTACTCAAGCGCTTTACCGCACGCGCCAAAGGCCGGGGTAACCGTATCAGCAAGCCGACCTGTCACATTACCGTGACAGTGAGCGATTAAGGAAGCGCTATGGGACAAAAAATACATCCAATCGGTTTCCGTCTTGGTGTGCAACGGATTTGGACGGCCAAGTGGTTTGGCACCAACAAGACGTTTGCCAGCACCTTGGCTGAAGATATCAAGATTCGGGATTACCTGAAAAAGAAGCTGGCTCATGCCTCGGTTTCAAAGGTGCTGATCGAACGTCCGGCAAAAAATGCACGTATTACTATTTACAGTGGCCGCCCAGGTGTGGTCATTGGTAAAAAAGGCGAAGACATCGAAGTGTTGCGTAGTGAGCTCGCGCGCATGATGTCGGTGCCGGTGCATGTCAATATCGAAGAAGTCCGCAAACCTGAAACCGACGCGCAAATTATTGCCGACGGCATTGCGCAGCAGCTTGAGAAACGCGTGATGTTCCGCCGTGCAATGAAGCGCTCGATGCAAAATGCAATGAGACTCGGTGCTCAGGGGATCAAGATCATGAGTTCGGGTCGCTTGAACGGTGCTGAGATCGCGCGCACCGAGTGGTATCGCGAAGGCCGGGTGCCCTTGCATACGCTACGCGCTGTTATAGATTATGGATTTGCTGAAGCCAAAACCACCTATGGAATTATTGGTGTGAAGGTGTGGGTTTACAAGGGCGATGCTTTACCTGGCGGTGAGGCGCCGGTAGCAGCTGAACCTGAGAAACGCAGCAAAAAACCAGGAGTGAGAAATGCTGCAGCCAGCTAGAAGAAAATTCCGTAAAGAACAAAAAGGCCGTAACACCGGCATGGCGACACGCGGTGCGAGTGTCAGCTTTGGTGAGTATGGTCTGAAGGCAGTGGGTCGCGGTCGTTTGACGGCTCGCCAAATTGAGGCCGCTCGTCGCGCTATGACACGTCATATCAAGCGCGGCGGACGTATCTGGATTCGAATTTTTCCGGATAAGCCGATTTCGAAAAAGCCTGCCGAAGTGCGTATGGGTAACGGTAAAGGTGCGCCCGAGTATTACGTTGCCGAAATTCAGCCCGGCAAAGTTTTGTACGAGATGGATGGTGTTGACGAAGTGCTGGCGCGTGAGGCGTTCCGCCTGGCTGCAGCCAAGTTACCTATTGCCACCACCTTTGTAACCCGCATGATCGGGAGCTAAGTGATGAATACGATAGAAATGCGCGGCAAGAATGCCGTTGAACTTAAACAGGAACTTGAGTCTTTGTTGCGCGCGCACTTTGCGCTGCGTATGCAAGTGGCTACCCAGCAGTCCACCAAGACGGCTGATCTGGGGAAGCTGCGTCGTGACATTGCACGAGTTAAAACCATTATTCGTGAGAAGGCGGGTCAAGCATGACTGAAACCAGCAAAGTCACTCGCACCCTGATGGGGCGTGTAGTTAGTGACAAGATGGACAAGACTGTCACCGTGCTGGTCGAGCGTCGTGTGAAACATCCGCTTATCGGCAAGGTGATTCGCATGTCGAAAAAATACCATGCACATGACGAGAATAATGAGTATCGCGAAGGCGACACGGTGTTGATAGAAGAGGCTCGCAAGATGTCTCGTACAAAAGCCTGGAAGGTCAGCAAGTTACTTGGGCGTGCAAGCGTATAAATATACGCACGGAAGTGCTTGCTTGCCTTTGGCTAAGTCTGTATAGTTACGCGTTTTCCGGTTATCGATGTTTTATAGATAGCTGCTGCAGTGTCTCTCGCAAGAGAGACAATTTCTCCCGAACGGGATCCAAAACTGGCCGCCTCAGAAAAGATGTGCGGTTTAAGTTGGAGATAAATTCATGATTCAAATGCAGTCCATTTTGGACGTTGCTGACAATACGGGTGCGCGCTCGGTGATGTGCATCAAAGTGCTGGGCGGCAGCCATCGTCGCTACGCCAGTATTGGCGACATTATCAAGGTAAGCATTAAAGATGCCGCGCCACGTAGCCGCGTTAAAAAGGGTGATGTGCATACCGCTGTCGTGGTGCGCACTGCCAAAGGTGTGCGTCGCGCGGACGGTTCGCTGGTCAAGTTTGATGGTAATGCTGCAGTGCTGTTAAACAACAAGCTGGAGCCGATGGGTACGCGTATTTTTGGCCCGGTGACCCGCGAATTACGCAACGAGAAATTTATGAAAATTGTCTCGCTTGCCCCCGAGGTTCTGTAAGGAGTCGATATGGCTAAAATTCATAAAGGCGATCCGGTCATTGTGCTGACGGGAAAAGACCGTGGCAAACGCGGAAGCGTTTTGCGTGTGCTTGATGATGGGCATGTGCTGGTTGAGGGTGTCAATCGCGTAAAAAAACACCAAAAGCCGAACCCCATGCGCAATATACAAGGTGGCATTGTCGAGAAAGAGATGCCGATTCAGAATTCCAATGTGGCGCTATTTAACGTGTCCACGCAGAAGGCGGATCGTGTGGGTTACAAGTTGCTGGATGATGGGCGCAAAGTGCGCATCTACAAATCCAGTGGCGAAATGGTCGACGCTCAGGGGTAATCATGGCACGTTTTCAAGAATTTTATCGCGAGACTGTAGTACCTAAATTGCTTGAGCAGTTTGCATACAAGTCTGTAATGGAAGTGCCGCGCATCCAGAAAATAACGCTGAATATGGGTGTGGGTGAGGCGGTGGCTGACAAAAAGGTCATGGATCACGCTGTGGGTGATATGCAAAAAATTGCCGGGCAAAAGCCTGTTGTGACCAAATCGAAGAAATCGATTGCTGGCTTCAAGATTCGGGACAACTATCCGGTTGGTTGTATGGTCACGCTGCGCCGTAGCCAAATGTTCGAATTCCTTGATCGTCTGGTTACGGTGGCAATTCCCCGTATCCGTGACTTTCGTGGACTGAATGCCAAGTCGTTTGATGGCCGTGGTAATTACAACATGGGTGTTAAAGAGCAGATCATTTTCCCGGAAATCGAGTACGACAAAATTGATGCGCTGCGTGGGATGAATATCACCATCACCACCACTGCTAAAACTGATGATGAAGCGCGTGCATTGCTTGCCGCCTTCAGTTTCCCGTTCAAGAGTTGAGGTAGGCATGGCCAAGTTATCCTTGATTAATCGTGAAGAGAAGCGTGCCCGTATGGTGAAGAAATTTGCCACCAAGCGCGCCGACCTCAAGGCTGTGATCAGCAACTCGAAAACGAGTGATGAAGATCGTATGGCCGCCTATCTTGCGCTGCAGGCCTTGCCGAGGAATGCGAGTCCGGTGCGTCAACGTAATCGTTGTTCGCTGACGGGTCGCCCGCGTGGCGTGTTTAGCAAATTCGGCTTGGGGCGCACCAAATTGCGTGAGTATGCGATGAAGGGTGAAATCCCCGGCATTGTCAAAGCAAGCTGGTAAGGGAGAAACGATATGAGTATGAGTGATCCCATTGCCGATATGCTGACCCGCATTCGAAATGCCCAGGCGGTTGAAAAAGTATCGGTAAAAATGCCTTCTTCTAAAGTGAAGATTGCTATTTCTCAAGTGCTGAAAGACGAAGGGTATATAGAGGGCTTCGTGGTTCGCGGCGAGGCTGCCAAGCCCGAGCTTGAGTTGCAATTAAAATATTATGCGGGGCGTCCGGTTATTGAGCGGATTGAGCGCGTAAGCAAACCCGGTCTGCGCATATACAAAGGCGCAGAAGATTTGCCGCGAGTAATGAATGGTCTGGGTGTGGCCATTGTGTCTACATCTAGCGGTGTAATGACTGACCGTAAAGCGCGCGCCCAGGGTGTGGGCGGTGAAGTGCTTTGCGTTGTTGCCTAAGGGGGAGCGGACATGTCACGAGTAGCAAAAAATCCGATCACTGTACCCGGGGGTGTCGAAGTCACTTTGGGTGCACTGATTTCTGTTAAAGGCCCGCTGGGTAGTTTGACGCAACGCGCTTCGAATGATGTTGAGGTATCGCTAAGCGAAGGCGTATTGAGTTTTGTGCCTACCAGCACCAGTATTCAGGCGAACGCGATGTCGGGAACGATGCGCGCGCTGTTGAATAATATGGTGCAAGGTGTGACCAAGGGTTTTGAAAAAAAGCTTAATTTGGTTGGTGTGGGGTATCGTGCCCAGGCTCAGGGTGATGCCTTGAATCTGACGCTTGGTTTTTCGCATCCGGTGATGCATAAGATGCCTGCGGGCATTAAATGCGAGACACCGACACAGACGGAGATTTTGATCAAGGGTATTGATCGACAGGTTGTGGGTCAGGTTGCTGCTGATGTTCGTTCGTATCGTCCTCCAGAGCCATACAAGGGCAAGGGCGTGCGCTATTCGGACGAAGTGGTAATCAAGAAAGAAACCAAGAAGAAATAAGGTTTAAGGATAGAACATGAATACCAAGGCATCACGGATACGCAGGTCGCGCAAAACTCGCGCCAAAATCGCGGCCGTTAAGGCGATTCGGTTGGCAGTTAACCGCACCAACACACATATCTACGCTCAGTTGATTTCGGCTGATGGTGGCACGATTTTGGCCAGTGTCTCGTCTAATGACAAAGACGTGCGCGGCGATCTGAGCAATGGCGGTAATGTCAATGCGGCGGCAGTCGTTGGCAAGCGGCTTGCTGAAAAGGCACGTGGCTTGGGGATTGAAAAAATAGCTTTCGATCGTTCCGGATTCAGTTTTCATGGCCGTGTTAAGGCTCTGGCTGAAGCGGCACGCGAAAACGGTTTGGTTTTTTAACGAGGCGAATTTAGATGGCCCGTACAGCACCAGGAAAAGACGAAGATCGCGGCGATGGGATGCGCGAGAAAATGATTTCGGTCAACCGTGTCACCAAAGTGGTGAAGGGTGGCCGGATTATGAGTTTCGCTGCACTCACTGTAGTTGGTGACGGCGATGGCGGAATCGGCATGGGAAAAGGCAAGTCACGCGAAGTGCCGGTAGCCGTCCAAAAAGCGATGGAAGAAGGCCGCCGGAATCTGGTTAAAGTGAACATGAAAAATGGTACTTTTCACCATACGGTAATTGGTCAACATGGCGCTTCACGCGTTTTGATCCAGCCGGCATCTGAAGGTACCGGGATTATTGCTGGCGGCGCGATGCGTGCTGTTTTTGAAGTGATGGGTGTGCAGAATGTTCTGGCTAAATGCCTGGGCTCCACCAATCCTTATAACGTCGTGCGTGCAACGATTGATGGTTTGCAGAGAATGTCTGCGCCCTCCGAGATCGCCGCTAAACGCGGCAAGTCGATTGAAGAGATCCAGGGGTAATCATGGGTGATACAAAAATGATCAAGGTGACTCAGGTGAAAAGCCTGATCGGGACCAAGGCAGCGCACCGTGCATGCGTTCGTGGTTTGGGCTTGCGCCGTATGCATCAGACTGTTGAAGTGATGGATACGCCGTCCAATCGCGGCATGATTACTCGTGTTGCGTATCTCGTGAAGTGCGAGGATTAAGATGGAACTGAATACGATTAAGCCTGCTGATGGCGCAAAAAAGAACAAACGTCGCGTTGGCCGCGGCATCGGTTCTGGTTTGGGTAAAACGGCCGGTCGCGGCCACAAAGGTCAGAAGTCACGTAAAGGCGGTTACCACAAAGTCGGTTTTGAGGGTGGCCAAATGCCGATGCATCGCCGCTTGCCAAAGCGTGGTTTTGTTTCCTTGACCAAGGCTGATAACGCGCAAGTTCGCTTGTACGAGCTGGATGCGGTTGGTGTTACTGAAATTGATCTGCTGGTTTTGAAGCAGGCTGGGATTATCCCGAGTGCGGCGCGCTCTGCAAAAATCTTTCTTGCTGGCGATATCAGTAAAGCGGTGAAGCTGAATGGTATCGCGGTGACAAAAGGTGCGCGCGCTGCAATTGAGGCTGCCGGCGGCAGCATCGCAGAGTAAGGGTGCTGTTTTGGCATTGCCGAAAGCGACTGCGGGCAAGTACGACGATCTAAAGCGTCGGCTTTGGTTTTTGCTGGGCGCGTTGATTGTGTACCGTATTGGAACGTTTATCCCGGTGCCGGGTATCGACCCTATGGTGCTCGAGGATATGTTTAAGACGCAACAGCACGGTATCCTGGGCATGTTTAATATGTTTTCGGGTGGCGCCTTGTCGCGTTTCAGCGTATTTGCGCTGGGCATCATGCCCTACATTTCGGCATCGATTATTGTGCAGTTGTTGTCGACCGTGTCGCCGCAACTGGAAGCCTTGAAGAAAGAAGGCGAGGCCGGTCGCCGCAAGATTACGCAGTACACCCGCTACGGCACGTTATTCCTTGCGTTATTTCAGGCGCT
>JAYVLR010000260.1:0-2080 GCA_043759395.1 Thiobacillaceae bacterium | reverse complement strand
TGATTGCATGCGTGGCCGCATTCATTCTCGGTGGCCGGACACTTGCTGAGCCAGAAATGCGGCAGGCGCGGTTCTGGATGGCCATTGCTGTTCTGGCGTTTGCCATGATGTTGCCGATTGCTCGCCCTGTCTGGGGTCTTCTCCCGCCTCTGCAGGCAATTCAGTTTCCCTGGCGCTTCAATATCCTGCTGACCCTGGCAATGGCGGCGCTGATAGCCCTGTGGGTGGGATCCATCAAACCCCCGGTTTCCAGGCTCAACGGGCTTCCGTTGGTGATTGTTTGCATGATCGTGGTTGGACAATCCTTGCCCACACTCACCACCTATCTGGCTTTGGCGGCCTCGCCCGGCGAACCCAGTTTGGATAAATTGCTTGCCCAATTTGGCTCGGTCAACGAGGAGGCTAAAGAAAAAGTGTTGTCCGCCAAATTGGCTATCGACGTAGAGGAATATCGGCCACGATGGGTGTCCCGTGAGTTTTATAGCACCTCGCAAGCTCTCCGTGCTTCACTGGCTCAAATGCAAGCGGCATCCCTGGAGCAGGGTCAGGGTACGGTGACTATCCTGTCACGATCGCCTCGCCGCATTGTCCTGGCCGTGGACATGCCCGCTGAAGGCTGGGTGAAGCTGCAACATTTTTATTATCCTGGGTGGCGCGCTGTCACAAGCGAATCGGCAACCCAATTGCCTCTCAGGCCGTCAATAGCGGAAGGTCTGCTTGAAGTGAAAACAGGGCCAGGCAGGTATGAAATCGTTCTCGAACTTGTGACCAGCAGGGCGGAACGGATAGGTTGGGCAATCAGTGGATTGTCAATCGGGCTGCTCGCCAGCCGAGCATTCCGACGGAAGGATGATGGTTAGGATGTTCGATAATTTTTATCGTTATTGGCGAGAAAAAGCAGGCGGGGAAGTGAAACGCGTAGCGCGTGTCAGACCTTAATGGCGTTCCCAAATCGGAAATAGTCCTTGGAATAATGTGTTGGTGCAAGGCATACCCCTACCGTGACGCACACCCAGTATAAGACCCGTCTGTCGGCCCCCAAATAAAAAAGCAACCCGGAGGCTGCCTTTTGCTTGCCCCACCGACCGGTATCAACTCAACTTGCGCAGTCTCTTGATTGCGGCCAGTTGCGCGATGGCTTGTGCCAGCTCGGCCTGCGCCTGCGCGTAGTCCATCGTTGCGGCTTTATCCTTCATCGCTTCTTCGGCGGCGCGCTTGGCTTCGAGCGCCCTGGCCTCATCCAGGTCGCCGCCACGGATGGCGGTGTCGGACAGGATGGTGACGATATGCGGCTGGATTTCGAGGATGCCGCCTGAGACGTAGATCACTTCTTCTTCGGCTTGATTCGGCACCTTGATGCGCACCGCACCGGGCTTGAGCGTGGTCAAGAGCGGGGTGTGACGGGGATAGATACCCAATTCACCGCGCGCGCCGGGCGCGATCACCGCTTCGGCGATGCCGGAGTAAAGTAATTTTTCTGCGCTGACGATGTTGACGTGTAGGGTCATGGCCATGTGTTTCCTTTGAGGGCCGGGGTCAGGGATGAGGGCTGATGCTGCCCCCTAGCCCCTAACCCCTAGTTCCTTACTGAATCGTTTTCGCTTTTTCGACGGCTTCTTCGATACCGCCGACCATGTAGAACGCCTGCTCGGGCAGGTGATCGTATTCGCCTTCGACAATCGCCTTGAAGCCCGCGATAGTTTCTTTCAGCGACACGTATTTGCCCGGCGCGCCGGTAAAGACCTCGGCGACGAAGAAAGGCTGCGACAAAAAGCGCTGGATTTTCCGTGCGCGTGTGACCGATAACTTGTCTTCCGGCGACAGCTCGTCCATGCCCAGAATCGCGATAATGTCGCGCAGCTCTTTGTAACGTTGCAGCGTACCTTGCACTGCGCGGGCGACGTTGTAGTGCTCTTCGCCAACCACTTGCGGATCAAGAATCCGTGAAGTCGAATCGAGCGGGTCTACCGCCGGATAAATTCCCAGCTCGGCCACTTGACGCGACAACACCAGCGTCGCGTCGAGGTGGGCGAAGGTGGTGGCGGGCGATGGGTCGGTCAAGTCGTCCGCAGGTACGTAC
>JAYVLR010000259.1:0-4161 GCA_043759395.1 Thiobacillaceae bacterium | reverse complement strand
CGCAGATGAAACCGTTCACCACCGACCCGTCAGCCAGATCAAGCTTGCCGATTCCCAGCGGTGCGGGGATACCGGCGACGAAAGAACCAAATTGGCTGTCGGGCATTTCCCAGACTTCGCAGGCAATGGCGGCGCCGTCCTCTTGTTCATATAGGTGTTCGCCAACTGCAAGGAGAGCTGCTCCAGCGTCTTCCTGACCTGGTAGTACTTGCTCAGATCATCGATATCGAGGTTGCTAATGAAACAATCCTGCTTGGGCAACACGGTCAGATAACCCTCGGCCTCGAGCCGCTGCAGCGCACTGCGGATGGGGGTGCGGCTGACGCCGAAGTACTCGGCCAACTCCGTCTCGGTGACCCGGCTGCCGGGATAAATCTCGAAATTCAAAATCCTTTCGCGCAACCGAGTGTAGACATCCTTTGCGCTCAGTTTGGCTTCCACCACGTTCGCCTCCTTCGATAAAGATCACCCTGCGTGCCCATTCGGCAACGCATGGGCACGATATGGCCCCTATGTTAGTGGCTTATCCGATAAATTTGATTATTCAATGACAATCACTAGAAAATCTTGCCCTGCGCTTAAGCGCAGGTTGAGGTCGAGCACCAGC
Organism: Thiobacillaceae bacterium; assembly: GCA_043759395.1. Taxonomy (GTDB): domain Bacteria; phylum Pseudomonadota; class Gammaproteobacteria; order Burkholderiales; family Thiobacillaceae; genus Thiobacillus. The sequence continues at coordinate 3,554 of JAYVLR010000259.1, read as the reverse complement.
GGACCGTATTCAACCAGCAGGTACTTGTCACCGACGCGGCAGTAGACATCGACAACAGGATTCTCGGCTTCGGGCGTGCAGTGTGGGACAGATTCGGCGAATGGTGCTCTATCAGCAAAGCGCGGCGGCAAGGCTGGCTATAGCGGCATCCTGTGCTGCCGTTCGGTGGATTTCCTAGCCTATGTCTGGTAACTGATGGCGGAAATAGTCGACTCAAATCTCCAGCGGCTGCTTCGGCCGATTATGCGCCGCTGGTCCATTGCCTCCGGATGTCTCTTGGCAGACAGGTAGCTGACATTCAGCTTGGTGATTTTCACTCTTCGTCAGCGCCTCTTGTTGGCCGATAGCGGTATCGGTTGAACCGCCCCCAGTTTACTAGACACCCTTGAGACTCAAGATTGTCCGCCCGCTTAGGCCGATGATTTTGGCTCGTCCAATATCGGATTCCGGATACCAAAAAAAACCACCCCAAAGGGTGGCTATAAAAACTACATCAGCCCAGCAACTGCTTGGCCAAGGCCACCTCAATGCTGTCCCCTGATTGGTTCAGGATATCCAGACCCGAATCCGGCATGTCGCCGGACGTGGATTGAGACACCGCGATTTTTCTGGCCATAAGCTCCAGGCACCCCATCTGAGCCGATCCGGCATAGCCCAGAAAATGCACATCCACATCCTGCTTCTGCCCAATCCTCCAACTACGGCGTGAGGCTTGCTGCAGTGTGTAGACGTTGTAGCCGCTTTGCATGAACACGATGGTCGGGAATTCCAGCATGTCGAGACCGGTTTTGACCAATTCTGGATTGGTGATGATCACCTCCACCCCACGGTCAACCTGATCGAACAGCCAGTCTTCCCGCTTAGACGCATCCACGCTCGCGCGCAGCACCGCAGCCTTGAATCCCTCGCGCTCCAGGTGATTCTTGATCCGCGTGGTCGTATCGCGTGTGCCGGTGTAAGTTGCGTATACCAGCACACGGCGGCCCTTCGCCTTTTCCTGCTTGCAGATGCGGAGAAGTTCCAGCTCTTTCGGACTCGCCTCCTCCTCTTTCATTAGCGCCGGTACGAAAGCGAGCTGCTGCTTGGTGCGCGGATGCCGCACCAACTCGTCGCGGAAGCACGTATCCGGCCAGGCCAGGAGCACATTCAGAACAACCCCAAGCAAGCTGGTGTCCCCCTTCCTGAGCGCATCACGCAGGTCTTCGCTCAAGCTCTGACTCAATTGCCGGTATATCCCGGACATCGCATCGGTCATTGGCACTTCGGTGAAATGCTCGCGGTAAGGCGGCAGCACATCCCCGCCAATATCCTTGAGCTTGAGAAACACCGTTTGAGGAAGCACATACCGCATGATTCCCTTCGGCCCGAAACCTGGCCCTTTGGACGTGCGGTGCGTGATGTTTTTGCCACGCGCCGTGCGATGCGACTCGCTTTCAGTTTCCTTGAACACATCCTTCAAGATGCCGTGATCGCGCATGAACGACATGCCAGCCGGCCCCAACGAGTTGCGATTGCTGTAGCCGAAGCCATCCTCAATCATCATGCACGGGTTGAGCCGATGCAGGAGATAGAAGAGATCGTCAGCATAGCCACCCATCAGCGTTCCAGTCAGGAGAAGAGTTTTCTGGCACTTGCGTGCTAGAACGCCCATCGCCTGCCCTTGCGCCGAGCCCTCGTTCTTGTACTCGTGCCCCTCATCTACAACGAGAAGGCCAAAGTACCCTTGCGGGAGATAGCGCTTGATGAACTCGGTGGGCTGATAGCCGCCTTGCCCAAAGGCAAACTCGGTGTTGGCCATCGCGCGTTCCATCCTGCGCGCCTGCCGATCCGTGAAGAACAGGTCGCCTTTGTCGTCCATCAGATTGATGAACTCGTAGACGTTATCCCCCAGCATCCCGGACAGCATGTCCTCACCGAAGCGGTCGAGCAGCCTGTCGGCTGTTTTTCCGCCAATGGTGGGCATCTGTTGCAGGCTCTCCATCACCAGCTGACGCCGGGATTTTGAGACACCGCGTTTCGACACCAAAGTCCAAAGCCGTTCCCCGCATTCCCGTATTCCATCAATCACATTCCCATCCACCACTCGCTTGACTGCCACCTGTCTGGTGCAGTGAGAGCGGGTCTGATTGAGTCTGTTTCCGGCCAGAATCAACAACAACGGATTCCCTTCTTCGTCCACAAGCAAGCCACCGCACTTAGGACAGGCCGCATAGGTTCTCACCTGTTTTTCCCTGCCCTCGCCTGCCATTACCCGCTTCGTTGTAAAGGCTGGTTGCCAGTTGAAGCCCATGCGCATGCGCACCCGTCCCATCACGAAAAACTCGGGGACGACCGGCTTCTCGCGCATCTCACGCAACTGCAAAAGCTTGCGCAAGGTGTCAGGGCCGTTGAGGATCCAGACACGGGCATTCGGCACTGTCGCCTTGATTTCGCGCCTCCACTTGTAAACCAGATGCGGCGGCGCAATAACCAGGGTGCGTTGATAGCCCTCCTCATGCATGACCGCTGCGGCAGCAATGGCCATCATCGTCTTGCCCGTGCCCATCTCGGCGTTGATGATCGCCGCAGGCTGGCCTTCATCGACCAGTAGACGGGTAACCGCCTGGACGACCTCCCGCTGTGGTTCAAACGGCTTGCGCAGCAACCCATCCATCAGGTACGAGCGCACGGCATCCGGCACACCGTCGTAGATAGGCGGGTTCTGCTTTTGTACAGCGCTCAGAAGGCCTTGGCCATACTCCTGAATGAACTGGCTCAGGGGAATAACTTCCGGCTGGATTGATGCTTCCATTGATTCGATCGCTTCCATGATTGCTCCTTGAAAAAAAGCAGGCAACCATGCCCTTGCGGGACTTGGCTGTCCCGCTGGGTTAATGTAACTTCGATTGAATCCCAGGTCTTGCGACCTGCCGTTTTCAGGGACTGAACGGCATTAAAAGGCGATGCATGACGCGCATCGGTCGGGCTGATGCTGACAGCCAACAGTGGAACACTTCAAAGGCCCGGAGCCTTTCTCCAACACGCCGGCCGCACAGCCCGCGCGTTCGAGAAAGCCCCCGGAGGGGGCAGTTAAGAATCAGAACATTGCCTGCGAAGAATCATCCATACCGATCCTCCAGCGCCTGCTTGATCTGAGCCATGGGGGTGGGCTTAAAGTGGAAATCCAACTCGGCGCCGACACCTGTATCAACAAGCTCTGTGATCGGAATATACCCATACTCGGCATTGATCAAGTCGCCGTGCAGGATGGCATATCCGAAAGCCTGCTCGACCTCCCCTTCCCTGTCCTTCTCGGTGATGTACCAGTGGCAATCACCCAGAAAATAGTGAAGGTGCGCAATGGCCTCGTCGCCCTTGCCATCTTGCTGGTACGTTACCGGCATGCCTTCGACAGTGGCCGCAATCTCAACCATTTTGTCGAAGAAATACTGCCGTTCTTCCCCATTCATACATGTGGCCACGATTCGCTTCTGTCTATCTGGCATGAACAGCCGAAGACGAAGGAATGCTTCAACTGCATCACGTCGACTGACAGAGTTCACTTTTCCGTCAAG
>JAYVLR010000258.1:0-6609 GCA_043759395.1 Thiobacillaceae bacterium | reverse complement strand
GCCGTTCAATATGTATTCGGCTCGGGCACGCCATGCAGCTCTACCAAAGGCGCGACGGGTCACACGCTGGGCGCCGCCGGTGGCGTGGAGGCAGTAATTTGCGCGCTGGCGCTGCAACACGGCTTGCTGCCTGCCGGGCTCAACACCCAGCAACTCGACCCCACGCTGATGCTCGATTATGTGCTGGCAAATCGCGAGCAGCCGGTGGCGCGTGTGCTCAGCAATTCGTTTGGATTCGGCGGCACCAATTGCAGTTTGATTTTTGGACGGGCGGGCAAATCATGACACTCACCGCCTACATAGAAGGCATCGGCTTGCTCGGCCCCGGCTTGACCGGCTGGCCGGGCAGTCAGGCTGTGCTAGGCGGGCAAGCACCCTATCAGCCGCAGAAGACTATCCTGCCGTCACCCGAATTGTTGCCCGCAGCAGAGCGCCGACGCAGCGGCGCGATCGTCAAACTCACGCTGGCGACCGGACTGGAAGCTATCGCCGCCGCCGGGCTCGATGCGGCCCGCCTGCCCAGCGTATTTTCCTCGTCGGGTGGCGATGGTGAAAACTGCCATGCCATCTGCGAAATGCTCGCCTCGAATGACCGGCAAATCTCCCCGACGCGTTTTCATAACTCCGTGCATAACGCCGCAGCCGGGTACTGGAGCATCGCCACCGGCGCGATGGCCTCTTCGTCGGTGTTGTGCGCGTTTGACGCGTGCTTCGGCGCGGGTTTGCTGGAAGCGCTCACCCAGGTCGTGGTCGATAACACCCGCAGCGTGTTGCTGACGTGCGACACGCCTTACCCGGAGCCGCTGTATAGCGCCCGCCCCATCCCGGATGCGTTTGGCATTGCGCTGGTGCTGGCGTCTGCGCGCAGCGCGCAGACGTTGGCGCAAATCAGCGTTAGCCTGACTGACGCCCGCGCAGACCGGCTCGACGATGCCGCACTCGAAAGCCTGCGCCTGGCGATTCCCGCCGCGCGTGGGCTGCCGCTATTGCGCGCTATTGCGCTGCGGCAAGCGCAACGCGTGGTGCTGGATTATCTGGACGACACGCGTCTCGCGGTGGAGATTGCGCTGTGCTGAATTCAGTCCAGCCCCATCCGGGCAACCTGGATCACGCCTGGATTGCAAGCCACATCCCGCATCAAGGCAGCATGTGTCTGCTGGATTGTGTTGAGGCATGGGACCAGCAGCGTATCCAGTGTCGCGCGAGCAGCCACCGCGCCGCCGACAACCCGTTGCGTGCCGATGGCCGACTCGGTGCCGCTTGCGGGATCGAATACGCGGCACAGGCGATGGCCGTGCACGGCGCCTTGCTGGTGCCGCCAGACAGCACTGGCGCACGCGTCGGCTATCTGGTCAGCGTGCGCGGCACGCAGCTGTATGTGCCCAGGCTGGACGACATCGCCGCCGATCTGCAAGTGGAAGCCAGCTGCATTACGCGCAGCGAAAACAATATTCTTTATCAATTCAGCGTCAGCGCAGCGGGTGTATTGCTACTGGATGGCCGCGCCGCAGTCGTGCTTGACGCAGACTTACTCACATCCGGAAATACGATATGAAAAACGCTCTGGTTACCGGCGGCAGCGGCGGCATAGGCGCGGCCGTTTGCCGTCGCCTTGCTGGCGATGGCTGCCATGTTTACATCCATGCAAATCGTGGGTTGCAAGCTGCACAGACGCTGGCTGAGGCCATTTGTGCAGAGGGCGGCAGCGCGCAGGCACTGGCCTTCGATGTAACCGACAGCGCAGCTGTAGCCGCCGCGCTGACCCCGCTGGTCGAGCATCAGCCGATCCAGATTCTGGTCAACAATGCCGGCATCCACGACGATGCCGTGTTCCCGGGCATGAGCGCCGAGCAGTGGCACCGGGTGATCGATGTTTGCGTCAACGGCTTTTTCAACGTCACCCAGCCACTGATGATGCCGATGATCCGCAGCCGCTGGGGGCGCATCATCAACGTGTCGTCCATCGCCTCCTTGACAGGCAACGCGGGCCAGGTGAATTATTCCGCCGCCAAGGGCGCGCTGAATTCCGCGACCAAGTCGCTGGCTCGTGAAGTCGCCAGTCGTGGCATCACCGTTAATGCGGTAGCACCCGGTATTATCGACACCTCGATGAGCGAGGTCGCATTCGATGCCCAGGAAATCGCGCGCCTGGTGCCGATGAAACGCGCGGGTAGCCCGGCTGAAGTCGCCGGCCTGATCGGCTTTCTCGCCTCGACGCAAGCGGCCTATATCACCGGGCAGATTATCTCCATCAACGGCGGCATGATTTAAAGGTGAAAACGACATGAATACCCCCAAACCCATCCCATTAGTGCACGCACCGCACGTCCCGCTCACCGATTACTACCAGACCGAGCAGGACCGGCAAGCTTATCTACGCCAGATTTTTGACAACACCGCTGTAGATTACGACCGCATTGAGGCGATGCTGGCGTGGGGGACCGGTTCCCGCTATCGGCGCGAGGCATTGGTTCGCGCGGGTTTAAAAACCGGCATGAAGGTATTGGATGTCGGCGTAGGCACCGGCCTGGTTGCAGCACAAGCCTGTATCCTGACCGGCAGTCCCGGGCTGGTTACCGGGATCGACCCCAGCCCCGGCATGATGGCCGCCAACACGCTACCCAAGAGCATGGTGTTGATAGAAGGCAGGGCTGAGTCTTTGCCTTTTCCCGACAATCATTTTGATTTTCTGAGCATGGGCTATGCGCTGCGCCATATCAGCGATCTGGGGGTGGCGTTTACGGAATTTGAACGCGTGTTAAAGCCCGGTGGCCGTCTGTGCATACTCGAAATTACCCAGGCGCAAAACCGTTTGGGTAAATGGTTGCTGAAGAACTATATGCGCGGCGTAATACCTTTGCTGACGCGATTTGTTTCCAGGCAAAAAGAGTCTGCCACGATGTGGCGCTATTTCTGGGATAGCATTGAAGCCTGCGTCCCCCCCGAACAAGTCATAGCGACGCTCAACGCGACCGGTCTGACCAAGGTGCAGCGGCATCTGGAACTTGGCATATTTTCTGAATATCAAGCGATCAAAGCCGATCCTGGTCAAGCTGCCTGAACTTATCGAAAAAATTGAGCATATCCAGCAACATCGCCGCCCATAAAACCGAAGCGCTGCTGTTTTTCACGCTACTGCAACTCACTGTAATCGTGCTCGCGGCGCGCATCGGCGGCGGGCTTGCGTTGCGTATCGGACAAACCGCAGCGGCCGGTGAAATCATTGTCGGGATTTTGCTTGGGCCGTCCTTGTTTGGATTGCTCGCGCCCGATCTGTTTCAGTACGTATTCCATTCCGGCGCACCTGAACCGATGCAAATGCTGTCGCAGATCGGCCTGGTATTGTTGATGTTCCAGATCGGCCTGGAGTTTGATTTCTCTCACCTGAGAGAAAAGCGCAACCGCCGTGCGATGTTGTGGGTGGCGGCGGCCAGTTTGATTGCACCGTTTGCGCTAGGCTACGGCATCGGTCACATCAGCGCGCCGATATTGTCGCCCGGCGCACACCCGCTGGCCTCGGCGCTGTTTGTCGCCACTGCGTTTTCGATTACCGCGTTGCCTATACTCGGCCGCATCATGATGGAATTCGACATGACGCGTACGCCGATTGGCGTCATCGCTATCAGCGCAGCGGCGATCAATGACATCATCGGCTGGCTGTTGCTGGCCTTGGTCACCACGCTCACGCTGTCCCATTTCAACGGCTCCGACTTTGCTTTAAAAGTGGCGCTGGTGCTGCTGTTTTTTGCGGTGAGCTGGTTCGTCGTGCGCCCGATGATGAAGCTCATCCTGCATCGTTTTGACGCCCGTAGCGGCGCGTTGACTCACAATCTGCTTGGGATCGTGCTGGCGGCGATATTCGTCTCTGCGATGACCACGTATCAGCTCGGTATTTTTGCCATTTTCGGCGGCTTCATGATGGGCATGCTGTTGCATGACGAGCACGCGTTTGTGAGCACCTGGCGCAAGCGCATCGGCCCATTCGTGATGGTGTTTTTCCTGCCGATCTTTTTTACCTACACCGGGCTGCGCACCAATATCGGTAGCCTGGATAGTGCCAGCGCGTGGGGCTGGTGTGTGTTGATCGTCGCCCTAGCGACACTGGGAAAATTTGGCGGCGCCTATCTCGCTGCGCGCTTCGCCGGCTTGAACCACCATGAAAGCAAAATACTCGGCGTGATGATGAACACCCGGGCGCTGATGGAGCTGATTGTGATTAACGTCGGCTACGACCTCGGTGTGATCTCGCAACAGATGTTTACCATTCTGGTCATCATGGCGATTTTCAGCACCGTCATTACCAGTCCACTATTGCGGCGCTGGCTGCCGCTGATCGGCATTCCTGTCCCGGTAAATTCAAAAATGCCCGCGCGCGCGCCTTACCAGCAAAACGGGTAGACGCAACACGAAACCGATAAACAGGCGCGTGTGCATCCAGCTCAATAACAGGTTGTCGCGCAGGTAGCGAAAATGCGACACGCCGCCCTCCTCCGCGCGGTAGTAGCGCACTGCGGCGGGCAGATTGACCGGTCGGATCCCGCGCCAGCACAAGCGCACCACGGCTTCGGGATCGAAGTCGAAATGCCGCATCCACGGCTGATAGCGCATCAGCCGCCGCAGGGGTTCAACCGGATAAACCCGAAATCCGAACAGCGAATCGCCGATGCCCGCCCACAGCGTTTCCAGATTGACCCACGCGTTGGAAACGCGCCGCCCTTGCACGCGCAAGCTCGGCGCGTGAGCATCAAATACCGGCACACCCAATATCATCGCAGCCGGCTGCCTAGCGGATTCCGCCATGAACGCGGAAATGCGTTCGGCGGGATGCTGGCCGTCCGAATCCATGGTTAATACGTGGGTGAAACCCGCCGCCGCCGCTTGATTCAAGCCGTGCAGTACCGCCGCGCCCTTGCCCTGGTTGTGCGGCAAAACCATCACGCGCAGACCGCTGTCTTCTGTCGCCATCGCCAGCAAACCTTCGGCGCTGCCATCGTTGCTGCCATCGACGACCACCCACACCGGAGTCCAGTACTGGCGTGCCGCGCGCACGGTTTCATAGACTTTGGCACCCGGGTTATAACTGGGGATGAGCACCAGATGCGTGGTCGAAGCAGCCATCATGAGGGCCTGCGATCAGGCTGCGTGGGCAGCGAATGGGTCGGGTAAAACGCCGAGCCTTGCACCAGCTCATGCGCAAAATAATGTTCCAGCTCGATCATGAAGTCATGGGTCTGTTGCGGCGGGTCAAACCGCCGCCCCAAACGCACCCGGTAGTGGATCGGCATCGGCGGTTTGCGGAACAGCGGCCAGCCCTTGCTCAGATACTTTGAATCGGTTTCGATCAATATCGTTTGCACCGGCACCCCGGCATGGTGCGCGATCAGGGCGATGCTGCCCTTGAGCGGATTGACCGGATTCGTAATGGTGCGCGTGCCTTCCGGGAACAGCAGCAGATGGCTGCCGCCAGCAACATCCTGGGCTGCCAGCTGCACCATGCGTCGCACCGGATCGTTGCGGATGTAGCGCGCCAGCCGGGCGCCTGCTCCGAGAAACAGATTGTTCATCAAATTGGCTTTAAGCACGCAGGCAACATTCGGCAAGCGCGAGATCACCATCACCGCATCCAGCATGCCCGGATGATTGGGCGCAATAATCAGCGCCGGTTCATCGCGCAGCACATCCAGCGCGTTCAGGTCAAAGCTGCAGCGGCGCGACAGGCGCAGACTCGCGAGGTATAAACGAAATACCGCCATGATCACGTAACGCCCTAGCGCCCGGCTCCAGCGTACAGGTAGTAAGGGATAGACGATAAGCGCAATTGGCGTCCATGCCAGGCACAGTATCCCCAGCCAAATCAGGCCCAGATACAACACCAGATAATCGTAGCCATTCAGCAAGCCACGCCAGGCTGCGCGCAGCATCAGTTGCGGTTGCCGGGCATGAACAACGGGTGACTGGCGGTGGCCTCGATTTCCAGCAGCAGATCCTGGCGGCATACATCGGCCTGCAGGTAGAGTGCGTTGAGCGCGCTCCCCACGATGCGCAGAAGCTCGCCGCGAACATGCGCCAGATCGGCCGCGTGGCGCACATATACTTTGTAATGCAGGCTGGCCAGATCGAACCCGGCCTGGCTCGCCGGGTTCGCCTGGCAATTTGCCTGCGCCAGCACGGCCTCGATATTAGCCATGGTTTCGCGGGTTTGCGCCACCACGTCGGCGGGGTGCAGCGTGGCATGGCCCACGATGCTGGCGGTGCCGGAGATAAACAACACCTCGTCCTGTCCCATCTGCACCAGACTGGCACGCGAGAAAGTCGGGCTGCGCGGGCCGTATTGCTGAGGATATTGGCAGGCGCTGATCTGGCGCGGGTTTTCTATACTCAGCGGGGCTATGCGTCCGGCTAAAAAAGCGATGGTCAATGGCCCCTGCGCCGAATCTCTCTGTCCAAAACCCAAGGCACACGCAGCCGGAACATTCCCCACTACCTCGCGTCCGTGCGCGAGAAAAGCATCCTGCCGCCCCCGATTGAACTGGCGATAGCGCTCCAGCCCAAAGCTGTTGGCGTTGATGTCGGCGATGTAATTCCAGAACCGGAAAAGATACGGGTAAC
>JAYVLR010000257.1:0-3877 GCA_043759395.1 Thiobacillaceae bacterium | reverse complement strand
GTCTGGTCAAACAGGCGTTGCTCAATCGCTGCGCGCATCGGCATCGTCAACAGCCGCGCCAGGTTGAAATGCAGGCTGCGTTCCCATTCGACTTCGCTGCCGCGCGTCAGGCGGCCAATGGAAAAGCCCGGATTCGGCAGGCGTTGCGCCGCCACCCAATCGGCTTCGGCGATACCGAGCGTGTTGAATGCGGCCTGCAATCCGGGATTGTTCAACAACGCAATCTGCACCGCATCGTCGGCTGATAAGGGTTGCGCCAGCATGCCGTCAACGCGTGCCTGGACTTTATTGCGGGCGGCTTCATCGCGCGTCCAGACCACATCTTTCTGGATGCGCGTTTGGGTGGCGGTTTGAACCGCACCGAAGCCGCCGTCGGGTGAAAAGCTTGCACAGCCACCGAGCAGCGCGGCAGACAATACGGACAGCGTGAGGGTGCGCGGGGTCAGGGAGTGGATTTTCATCGCCATCCCCTTATTCGCCGTGTTGGCCATGATTACCGCCGGGCTTGCCACTGGCCGCTGCGCCGCCGCTTTCTTGCGACTCGCGCAGATAGATGCGCCAGCCGCCGATTTCACCGACGCGTGCATTGGCTTCGCGCCAGTCTTGCAGCGGCTCGTCGCGCCAGCTTTGATAGTGGTTGAAGGGAGGGGACGTGGTCAAGTCCGCAGGCGCGGCTTCGGCTGCATGCGCCACGGGCGATGACAAAATCCATACGCACGCCCACGGCGCTGCTACCCAAAGATATCGTGCGCGCGCCAAAGGTGCCGCAGGGCGGCAAATCAAATTCAACATAATGAAAACCTCGCAATACGCGGCGGTGAGCCGCGATCAGAATTGGCAAAACGCGCTGTCAGCCAGCGCGGGACTCAGGCGAGGGAAGTTCGCGGCGGCCGATCAGGGCTGTCGGGGATGAAGCCGATAAAGGAGGCGGCAGGATGGGCGATCACGCAGTGCGGAGTCGGCGCGATCGGGACGATGACGGCAGACGGAATAGGCAGCGCCGAAGCCAGATAGCACGCTACGCAATGCTTACAGTTATGTTTGGAGGGCGGGGTATCCGGCTGCTCCGGCTCGTGACATGCGGGCATCGCCTCGCTGGCCATCGCCATCGACTCCGTCATTCCCTGGTGCGAAAACGCGCAACCGAGGATGGCGGCAGACGCAAACGTCTGCACTGGCAAGACCAGCATCATCAGCATCAGCAGGAATCGTTTGAACTGAAAGCGCACGCGGGCAGTGTACTCGAAAAGGGAATCCGCCCAAAAGACCGCAGCATATCCGTTTACGTTCCTGTGCGTCGCCGCAGTCATGTGCGCCGCTTGCGCGGTTCGTAATGCACCACGGTGCGCATGATCTCGGAATAGGGAAACCCGGCGCAGCCGTCGAAGCGCTCATTGCCCTGCAACACGGTGGCGGCGACATCGGTGAACTCATCGCCTGCGCCGCCGAGCGCGGTCGCCAGCCCGCGTACGCCACCGCATTGGGCGCGGATTTCCTTGCCGAACGGCCACGGCACGTCGGGATTGATCTTGAGTGCAAACTGGGCGTTGTCGTGCAGCGCGTTGTAAAACGTGATGCAGTGTTCGCGTACGGCGGGATCACCGCAGGCGATGGCTTCGCGCTCGGCGAGATTGAGTTTGCGCGAACGCTGGCAGTTCACACAGCGCGACAAGAGCGCGCGCTCGAACGGGCAACTGAATTCGATGTAGGCGCGGCGCGCCAGCCTGTACGCGTCTTCGTTGTATTCCGCCATTGCTATTCAGTCAGATGACGGCTTACCAGTCGTCGCCCGACAGCGTTTTTTCAAGTTGGCGCTCTGCGGTGAGCGTTTCCTGCGCGGCAATTTCGTTCTCGGCTAAAACCATTTTGTACTTGTCGCCGGTTTTTGGATCGAGGGTCTTGCGCAGTTCGTTGGTCTGCGCACGCGCTTCTTTGTAGCTCGCCCACTCGCCCTGTTTTTCCAGAACCTTGAACATGCCCATGCGGAAAACGAAGTAAGGCATGGTCAGGTCAGCTGTCCGTGACACTGCTTGAATTTCTTGCCCGATCCGCACGGGCAAGGATCGTTGCGCCCGGTCTTGGCGACATCGCGTGCAAACGGTTGCGCGCTGGCAGACTCGCCAGAAGAGTTGGCTAGCGCTTCGTCGAAATCGGCATGCTGATATTGCACATTGGCGAGTTCGTCGTGCGGCTCGACTGCTTTGACATCCTCGGGCGAACGCACATGGACGGTGAGCGTGGTCTGCGACACTTCGGCCTTGACTGCGGTGAGCATGCCGGAGAACAGATCGAACGCCTCGCGCTTGTATTCCTGCTTGGGCTGCTTTTGCGCATAGCCGCGCAGATGAATGCCCTGGCGCAAATGATCCAGTGCAGAAAGATGCTCGCGCCAGTGCGTATCCAGGCTTTGCAGCATGACCGAACGCTCGAACTGGCGCAGGCCGTCGGCGCCGACCATGGCTTCCTTGCCTTGATAGACCTCGTCCGCCGCGACGCAAATCTTTTTGCGCAGGCTTTCTTCGTTCAGCGCCTTGTCTTCGGCAAGCCATTGCTGCAAGGGCAGATCAAGCATGAACTGCCCGGCGAGGGCTTTTTCCAGCCCGGCCACGTCCCATTGCTCATCCATGCTTCCCGGTGCGATATGCAGGTCGATGGCGGTATTCAGCACGTCGTCGCGCATGGCGCGGATGGTGTCGGCCACATCGCCGCTCGCCAGCAGTTCGTTGCGCTGTTCGTAGATGACGCGGCGCTGGTCGTTGGAGACATCGTCGTATTCGAGCAGTTGTTTGCGGATGTCGAAGTTGCGCTGCTCGACTTTGCGCTGCGCGTTTTCAATCGCGCGCGTGACCCACGGATGTTCGATCGCTTCGCCTTCCGGCATTTTCAGGCGGTTCATGATCGAGGCGACGCGATCCGAAGCGAAGATGCGCAGCAGCGGGTCTTCCAGCGACAGGAAAAAACGGCTTGATCCGGGGTCGCCCTGGCGGCCTGAACGCCCGCGCAACTGGTTGTCTACGCGGCGCGATTCGTGGCGCTCGGTGCCGATGATGTGCAGACCGCCCGCCGCCAGCACCACATCATGGCGCTGGCTCCAGTCAGCCTTCATCGCGTCGCGGCGCTGTGTTTTGTCGGCATCGGGCAGGGTTTCGTCGTCGCGGACCGCGTCCAGTTCTTTCTGGATGCTGCCGCCCAGCACGATGTCGGTGCCGCGACCGGCCATATTGGTGGCGATGGTAATGGCTGCGGTCATCCCAGCCTGGGCGATCACCTCGGCTTCGCGCTCGTGCTGTTTTGCGTTGAGCACGTTGTGCGGTAAACCGGCTGTTTTCAGTTCGGCGGCGAGCAGTTCGTTGGCTTCAATCGAGGTGGTGCCGACCAGCACCGGCTGACCGCGCTCGTGACAGTCGCGAATGTCCATGATGACCGCTTGATCGCGTTCGCGTGCGGTGCGATAGACCTGGTCGTGGCTGTCTTTACGGATCATCGGATGGTGGGTCGGGATGACCACCGTTTCCAGTCCGTAAATGCTCTGGAATTCGTAAGCCTCGGTATCCGCCGTGCCGGTCATGCCGGACAGCTTGTCGTACATGCGGAAAAAATTCTGGAACGTAATCGAGGCCAGCGTCTGGTTCTCTTTCTGGATCGCCACGCCTTCCTTGGCTTCCACCGCCTGGTGCAGGCCTTCCGACCAGCGCCGCCCGGACATCAGGCGCCCGGTAAATTCATCGACGATGACCACTTCATCGTCCTGCACCACGTAGTGCTGGTCGAGGTGATACAGGGCGTGCGCGCGCAGCCCGGCGTAGACGTGGTGCATCAGGCCGATGTTGGCGGCTTCGTACAGGCTGGAACCCGGCGGCAGCAAGCCGGCATCGGT
>JAYVLR010000256.1:0-4006 GCA_043759395.1 Thiobacillaceae bacterium | reverse complement strand
CTGTAGGGCAACAACACAGCCTGCGGGTCACGCAATAGCGGCGGCTCGGACAAGGTTTTAGCCTGTACAGGCGGCTCCGCTTTAAGCGCCTGAATTTCGACACCTTTACTCGCTGCGTCAACCCCTGCCGCTGCCCCGGCGGGTGCCGTCAAACGCAACACCTGGTCTACCCGGATCAGATCTGCTGAAGCCAGGTTATTCCAGGCGGCGAGATCGAGATGATCGAGATTATTGGCAAACGCAATGCCGTACAAGGTGTCGCCTTTTTGCACCGTATACAGCCCCGTGCTTGACGCAGCAATCAGATGCGGCGCGGGGCGCACTGAGACCGTCTCGGATTTAGGCTTCGGTTTGGCTTGAGTTGAGGGCGCGCTGCGCTCAGTCACGGGCGCGGGCCCGTAAATAGCGCACCCTGACAATGCTAACAATAATGCAAACAGCGCGCCTCTCATGCAACGCCCGGCAGGAGTGGAACAAATTTGACGGCTTCCAGATGCTGTTCGTGAAACAGTTCACCGTCGCGCTCAATCACGCACAGGTGCTGCGTTGCGTTGCCCAGCGGCATGACCAGACGGCCACCGTCAGCCAATTGCTGTTTCAGGGCTTCGGGTACCTCGGCAAATGCAGCCGCGATCACGATGGCATCAAACGGCGCCATCTCCTTGAGTCCCAGCATGCCATCGCCGTGCTTGGGTTTGACATTATTGATCCGCAGTTCGCGCAAACGCGGGCGCGTACGCCCAACCAGAGCTGCAATCCGTTCCAGCGAAATCACTTCACGCGCAATCTGCGCCAGCACCGCTGCCTGATAACCGCAGCCGAGACCAATTTCCAGCACCCGATCCAGCGGCCTGCCCTGCCGCGCCAGTTCGCATGTGCGCGCCACCACATACGGGCTGGAAATCGTCTGGCCAAATCCGATCGGGAGCGCATCGTCTTCATACGCGCGGGACTCCAGCGCCTGGTCAACAAACAAATGGCGCGGCACCACGCCCATCGCAGCCAGCACCATTTCGTCCTGAATACCCTGCTCGCGCAGGCGATCCAGCATCCGGCCACGGGTGCGCGCCGAGGTCATGCCAATACCCGCGCGCGTGCTTGGCATTTCAACCATGTTGCTTCAACCATGCGCGCACCTTATCCATCTGGTTAAAGCGGGTGAGATCCATCTGCAAAGGCGTGATCGAGACCCGCCCCTTCGCCACCGCATCAAAATCCGTCCCTTCGCCCGCATCCTGAGCCAGACCTGCCGCACCGACCCAATACACAATTTGTCCACGTGGATTGGTGGACTTCACCACGGACTCGGCTTTGTGCCGCTTGCCCAGGCGGGTCACATTCATCTCCCCCAGTTCCACATCCGGACGATCCGGCACATTGATATTCAGCAGCATCGGTTCGATAAAAGGCTGCGACTGAAGGCGCTGCACCAGCTCGACCACGACCTGCGCCGCCGTTTCAAAATACCCATCCTTATAATCTGCCAGCGATACCGCTAGCGACGGAATTCCCAACAAATAACCTTCAGTGGCTGCGGCCACAGTGCCCGAATAAATCGTGTCGTCGCCCATATTCGCACCATGATTGATGCCCGAAATCACCATGTCGGGCATATGGTCCAGCATCCCGGTCACGGCAAGATGCACGCAGTCGGTCGGCGTGCCGTTGACGTAATAAAAACCGCTTGCCGCCTGGCGCAAAATCAAAGGTCGATCCAGCGTCAGCGAATTGGAGGCACCACTGCGATCACGCTCGGGTGCCACCACTGTAATGTCGGCGATGCTTTGCAACGCCTTGGCAAGCGCGGCCAGGCCCGGTGCAAAATAACCATCGTCGTTAGATAACAGGATGCGCATTAGCGGCCATCCACCACAAAATAATGCGCGCACGAAGCAGCACAACTGCAGGAAACGGGCTGAGAAATAAAGGGGGAATAGCGATCCGCAAACATGCGGGGATTCTAGCACTCGCGCATCGTTATTGATGCGGCTTGAGAATCAGATTTTGATTCCAGATTGGAGCCTGGCGAATCAGATTTTGATTCGCCAACGTGATTGGGCGAAGCGAATTCTATTTTTATTTTTGATGTAAAGCTGATGAGCAGGGCTTGATCCCTGCCAGTGATATTGGTCGGAGCGAGAAGATTCGAACTTCCGACCCCTTGCACCCCATGCAAGTGCGCTACCAGGCTGCGCCACGCTCCGACGAAGCCCAGGATTCTACCAGAGCTTGCGCATGACGGGCACGCTTCACGTCAAAATTTTCAGAATATCGAGCAGCTCTGCACGCAGATTGAATGCATTCGATGCCGCATTCGGAGTCGTAGTCGGCACAACAGACTCTGGCTCCTGTTCGAGACGTTGCCGCGCACCGCTGATGGTAAAACCGTCCAGATAGAGCAACTCGCGGATGCGCCGGATCAGCAGGACTTCGTGGTGCTGGTAATAGCGCCGGTTACCGCGCCGCTTGACCGGGCGTAGCTGGGTAAATTCCTGCTCCCAGTAACGCAGCACATGCGCTTTGACTGCACACAACCCGGAAACTTCGCCAATGGTGAAGTAACGCTTGGCCGGAATCGGCGGCAGTTCACTCCGTGCCTGGAGTTCCAAGCTTGATGCCTTCTGGGTTTGCGCCTTCTACCTGGGATTTTAGTTTTTGACTGGCATGAAACGTAACGACCCGGCGTGCGGAAATGGGCATTTCCTCGCCAGTTTTGGGATTGCGGCCGGGCCGCTGCGGTTTTTCGCGGCACTGAAAATTTCCAAAGCCGGATAACTTGACGATATCGCCCTGCTCCAAAGCATTACGGATCTCGTCAAAAAACGATTCCACAATATCTTTGGCCTCACGCTTGTTCAAGCCTACTTTTTCGAACAAGAGTTCAGCCAGATCCGCTTTGGTTAGAGTCGTCATAGTGCCTTTTCAGCTTGTTGCAATTTTATGAACACTGTTTTTATGAACATCGTTCTTATGAACACCGCACTTATGAACGTAGCGTCGCATTGAATTGACAGATCACTGCGTCGGCCAATTTCGCCACTGCGTCCTCCACTTCAGCATCCATCAGCGTACGTTGAGTATCTTGCATAACTACCCGGAACGCAAGGCTTTTTTGGTCTTCTGCGATGCCGCGTCCACGGTATTGATCGAACAAAGCCAGGTCGGAAACAATAGGTGCCGCCGCCTGTTGCAACACTGCCAATACATCGCCAACGGGGATATTGGCATCCATCACAAACGCCAGATCACGCCGCACTAACGGGAAGCGGGAAATGCCCGCATGACGCGGCAATTCAAGTTGAGTGACTCCATCCAGATCGAGTTCGAACAGCAGCGGTGCCGCAGGCAAGTCCAGTTCCTGTACCAAACGCGGATGCAGCGCACCCAGCCAGCCGATACGTTTGCCATTGGCCACCAATTGCGCACACTGCCCGGGATGCAAGGCCGGATGTTCGCCGCGCCAGGTGTCCACCACACTGCCAAACAGGCGTTCGATGTCGCCCTTCACATCGAAGAAATCGATCCGGCGCGCAGGTGCGCCCCACTGCTCGGGCGTGGCGTTGCCCATCACCAACCCGCCCAGCCGCATCGGCTGATCGAGCTTGCCGTCCGTACTCAGATACACCCGGCCTAACTCGAAAATCCGCACGCGCTCTTGCTGCCGATTGAGATTGTGACGCAGCGTTTCGACCAGCCCGCCCCACAGCGAGGTGCGCATGGCCGACAATTGGCTCGCGAGCGGATTGACCAGAACCAGCGGCGTGGTGTTGCCCAACAAGGTTGCTTCCAGCGCGGGATCGACGAAGCTATAGGTAATCACTTCCTGATAATCAAGACCCACCAGCGCGTAACGCAGCGCATCTTCGTCCAATCGGGTTTCGTCCTGCGGCAACATGCTGGAGGGCGCTGCAGGGGGCTGCGCAGGGATGTTGTCGTAGCCAAACAGCCGCACGGCTTCTTCGATCAAGTCTTCTTCGATAGCGAGATCAAAACGAAAACTCGGCGG
>JAYVLR010000255.1:0-2939 GCA_043759395.1 Thiobacillaceae bacterium | reverse complement strand
TTGGCGGGCTGGGTTCGCGCTGCTTCAAGGACGTTATTACGGGCTTGCAGCGCGACCAACTGGGTTTCGAGATGGGCGAGTTTATGGGTGAGCGAGGTGTTCTCATCCGACAGGTCGGTCGGACTCAAGGCTTCTTGCGAATGGGGGCGCGACACATCAGGCAGGCTCATGTCCAGACGCAAGGATAAGGACGCATTGAGCGCGTCGCTGTGGTGATAGCGTCCGCCAGACAAAACCAGACGCGAGCCGACAGGGCTTTTACTCGCGTTGCGTTTGGCTGAAGCCGCCGGGAATTTGCTGGTGTGCGGTCGCGGTGAACGGGATGCTGTGTGGTTCGTGGGTTGCGAATCGTGCGCAGTCGTGTTCCCGGCCGGTACTGATGGAAGTGATGGATTCACCGGTTCATGATTTGCGGGGAGATCCAGCAAAACCACATACCCTCGTTGCAGATGATCGATACAGCCTGCAGTCAGCGTCATCTGCAACACGGGATCATTCACGGCCTGCGCGGTGGAAATGAAAAGCGTGGTTTCGCCGTCGCGGGTTTCCAGCGCGACGCGGGCATTGGCGGCACCCGGCAGTGCGCCGTCGTTGCCGCCTTGCACACTAAAACAGTCGGGCTGAATATCTTTGGGTGCGCC
Organism: Thiobacillaceae bacterium; assembly: GCA_043759395.1. Classification (GTDB taxonomy): domain Bacteria; phylum Pseudomonadota; class Gammaproteobacteria; order Burkholderiales; family Thiobacillaceae; genus Thiobacillus. The sequence continues at coordinate 2,298 of JAYVLR010000255.1, read as the reverse complement.
AAGCACTTTGACGCTTGCGCGCAGCGGCTCGCCTAGATGGGAATGCATCGCCAGATCGCCCAGACCCAGCGCACAGGCCGAACTGGAAAAAAAAGCGGTTAGCAGGAACGTGACGGCGGGGTTATGCAAGGCGGCGGTACGCACTATTCATGTGGATGTATTCAGTATTTCGGTGGCATCGCCCGAAACTTTAACTGAACACGCGCAAGATTAGTTAAATAGAAGCAATAACCAGACCATGAGCACGTTGCACAGTGCCAGAAAAACCGCTGCGCTGCCCATATCCTTGGCGCGTTTGATGAGCTGGTGGTGTTCCAGCGAAATCCGGTCTACAGCGGCTTCAATCGCCGAATTCATTAACTCTACAATCAGCACCAGCAACAGACTGCCCAACATCAGCGCGCGCTCGACCGCTGTATCGCCAAGATAAAACGCCAATGGCACCAGAATGATCGTCAGCCATAATTCCTGGCGGAATGCGTTTTCGTGCTGGTAGGCGGCGCACAGTCCGTCCCGGGTATACGCGGCTGCGTTCATGATCCTGCGCAGGCCGGTTTTGCCTTTGAACGGGCTGTTCGAAGTCATACGGCTGGCTTGTAAGCCAGATCCAGTTCGCGCGCGGCTTTCACGTCGTCCAGCCGACGTACCGGCAAGCTATACGGCGCGCCTTTGACGAGATCGGGGCTGGTCTCGGCCTCGTGCTTGATCGCTTTCATCGCCGCAATAAAACCATCCAGCGTTTCACGGCTTTCGGTTTCGGTCGGCTCGATCAGCAGGCATTCCGGCACCAGCAGCGGGAAGTACGTGGTGGGTGCGTGGTAGCCGTAATCGAGCAGGCGCTTGGCAAAATCCATCGCCGATACGCCGGTCGCATCCTTGAGTTTTTTCAGCGTGACGATGAATTCGTGGCTGGCGCGGCGCTCGGGGAAAGCCAGATCGAACCCTGCTTTACGCAATTCGGCCATCAGGTAATTAGCGTTGAGCGTGGCGAATTCGGCGACGCGATGCATGCCTTCGCGCCCGAGCAGACGCGCGTAGATATAAGCGCGCATCAGCACGCCGGCGTTGCCCATATTGGCCGACAGGCGGCCGATCGATTGCGGCAGGTCGGCCTCGGTCGCGAGCCGGTACGCGCCATTTTCATTCAGTACCAGCGGAATCGGCATGAACGGCAGCAGCCGTTCGGCCACGCCCACCGGTCCCGCGCCCGGCCCACCCCCGCCGTGCGGCGTGGAAAAGGTTTTATGCAGATTCATGTGAATCACGTCGAAGCCCATGTCGCCCGGGCGCACCTTGCCCAGGATCGCATTCAGATTCGCGCCGTCGTAGTACAGCAGGCCGCCTGCATCGTGGACGATTTTCTGGATGTCGGCGATGGTCTTTTCGAACACGCCCAGGGTTGAGGGATTGGTCAGCATCAGCCCTGCGGTGTGCGGACCGACCGCAGCACGCAGCGCGGCCAGATCAACACTGCCGCTCGTGTCGGTGGGGATTTCCTTGACCGTGTAGCCGCACATCGTCGCCGTCGCCGGGTTGGTGCCGTGCGCCGCATCGGGCACGATAATCTCGCGCCGCGCCGTATCGCCGCGCGCATCGTGATACGCGCGAATCATCGCCACCCCGGCGAACTCGCCGTGCGCGCCTGCCATCGGTGCCATCGATACGCCCGCCATGCCGGTCACGTCCTTCAGCATCTGCTGCAGTTCGAACATGCTGGTTAAAAATCCTTGCCCCGTTTCGTCCGGACTTGCCGGATGCCGCGCCAGAAACTGCGGCAGCATCGCCAGAGAATTGCACGCGCGCGGGTTGTACTTCATCGTGCACGAACCGAGCGGATAGAACTGCGTGTCGATCGAGAAGTTTTTTTGCGAGAGCCGCGTGTAGTGGCGCACTACGTCGAGTTCTGAAACCTCGGGCAAGCCGGGGGCAACTTTGCGCCGCAGTTCAGCGGGCAAATCGTCAAGACTGCCGCCAGCGGCAGGCAGCTGCGAAGTGGCCGTGCGGCCGGGACGGGAGTGGTCGAAAATTAGCATGGTATTTCCAAGAAAAATCATTCACCACAGAGACACAGAGATAACGCAGATTTAAGCATTTTTCTCGCTTTCCTCTGCGTGTCTGTGCCTCTGTGGTGAGGTTTTGTTATTTCAGCGCAGCCAGCGCTGCGTCGTACTCGGGTTCGACGGTCAACTCGGGCCCCAACTGTGTGTACAGCACCGTGTCGTTTTCGTCGAGCACCAGGGTGGCGCGGGCGGAAAGACCCGCAATCGGACTGTCGAGCAGCAGCACGCCGTAATCCTC
>JAYVLR010000254.1:0-10631 GCA_043759395.1 Thiobacillaceae bacterium | reverse complement strand
GGCGTTGCTCACTTTACAGTTGAAGGAGATCTGCGGCGCGAGATTACCATGAACATCAAGCGCTTGATGGACTTGGGTTGCTACCGTGGTTTGCGTCATCGCAAGGGTTTGCCGACTCGTGGTCAGCGCACCCGTACTAATGCGCGTACCCGCAAAGGCCCGCGCAAGGCTATCAGGAAATAATAAAGGTTAACCATGGCTACCAAACCAGCAACACGGGTTCGTAAAAAAGTTAAGAAAAACGTAGTCGAGGGTATCGCGCATATTCACGCCTCTTTTAACAACACCATTGTGACCATTACTGATCGCCAGGGGAATGCCTTGTCGTGGGCAACAGCGGGTGGTGCGGGCTTTAAGGGTTCGCGTAAGTCAACGCCGTTTGCTGCCCAGGTTGCCGCAGAGAATGCGGGCAAAATGGCGCAAGAGTGTGGTGTGAAGAATCTGGAAGTACGTATCAAGGGCCCGGGCCCGGGTCGTGAGTCGACTGTTCGTGCTTTGAATGGTTTGGGCTTCAAGATCCTGACGATCTCTGATGTCACGCCGATCCCACATAACGGCTGTCGCCCGTCCAAAAAACGTCGTATCTAATAAGTTACATCTAAACCAAGGCTGAACCATGGCTCGTAATCTTGACCCCAAATGCCGTCAGTGTCGCCGTGAAGGCGAAAAGCTGTTCCTGAAAGGCGAGAAGTGCTTTACCGACAAGTGTGCGATTGAACGTCGCAGCTACGCACCTGGCCAGCATGGTCAGAAAAGTGGTGCTCGTTTGTCCGGTTATGGCGTACAGCTGCGTGAAAAGCAGAAGATCCGTCGTATTTACGGCGTGCTTGAAGGCCAGTTCCGCCTCACGTATAAGAAGGCTGACAGTCGTAAAGGCGTGACGGGTGAAAATCTACTGATCATGCTTGAGTCGCGCCTAGACTCGGTCTGTTATCGCATGGGCTTCGGCGCGTCGCGCACTGAGGCGCGTCAGATCGTTCGCCACAACGGCATCAAAATCAATGGCCGTCGCGTCAATATACCGTCCTATCAGGTTCGTGCGGGTGATGTGGTTGAGGTGGCCGAAGCCGCGAAAGCTCAATTGCGTATCAAGGCGGCGGCTGAAGCTGCTACTGTGCGCGGCTTTGCTGAATGGGTCGAGGTTGACGTCAAAGCACTTAAGGGTACGTTTAAAGCCGCACCGCAACGTGCCGATCTGCCGCCGACGATTAATGAATCATTGGTGGTCGAACTGTACTCCAAATAATGTTTGTGGCGCATCGCCTCTAAGAGGATGCGCCATAAACCCAATCCTGTCAGCCCTAAGGAATAGCCTGCTATGCAAAGCGCTACGGAATTTCTCAAGCCGCGTATTGTCGAAGTTGACCGCACTTCCCCTCTTCATGCCAAAGTTATCATGGAGCCGTTTGAGCGGGGATTCGGTCATACGCTTGGCAATGCGCTGCGCCGTATTTTGTTGTCGTCCATGGTTGGCTATGCGCCGACTGAAGTGACTATTAGCGGCGTGGTTCATGAATACTCCACAATTGAAGGTGTGCAGGAAGATGTCGTAGACATTCTTCTTAACCTTAAAGGCGTGGCATTCAAAATGCACAATAAGTCTGAAGCTGTGCTCAAGGTCTCCAAATCGGGCGAAGGCGTTGTGACCGCTGGCGACATTGAGGTCGGTCATGATGTCGAAGTGCTGAACCCGGATCATGTTATTGCCCACCTGACCAAGGGCGGCAAATTAGACATGGAAATCAAAGTCGAAAGTGGCCGTGGTTACCAGCCTTCAACAATACGCAAGGTGTCTGAAGAAACGCGCGGCGTAGGCTCCATCCTGGTTGATGCATCGTTTAGCCCTGTACGCCGTGTGTCCTATGCGGTAGAGAGTGCTCGTGTAGAACAGCGTACCGATCTTGACCGTCTGGTGATTGATATTGAGACTAACGGTGTCGTTGAGCCCGAAGAGGCGGTGCGTACTGCAGCACGCATTTTAGTCAATCAGTTGTCCGTTTTTGCAGACCTTGAAGGTACGCCTGCAGAGTCAGAGGCACCGCGCTCACCACAAGTTGATCCGATGCTTATGCGCCCGGTAGATGATCTGGAGCTAACGGTTCGCTCGGCCAATTGTCTGAAAGCCGAAAATATCTATTTTATCGGCGATCTGATTCAGCGTTCTGAGACTGAGTTGTTGCGTACACCTAACCTGGGTCGTAAATCCTTGAATGAAATTAAGGATGTGCTTTCCAATAAAGGTCTTTCGCTCGGGATGAAGCTGGATAATTGGCCACCTGCTGGTCTGGAAAAAGTTTAAATAAATTTCATTAGTCAATAATAAAGTGCGGGGCATCCTGGCCGATGCCCTAGCCAAAGAATAATATTTCAAAGGAATAGCCATGCGTCACCGCAAATCGAACCGTAAACTTAATCGAACTACGAGCCACCGCTTGGCGATGTTTCGTAACATGAGCAATTCTCTGCTTAGGCATGAGGTCATCAAGACGACATTGCCTAAAGCCAAGGAATTGCGTCGTTTTGTTGAGCCGCTAATTACATTGGGCAAGATGCCTAGCCTGTCAAATCATCGTCTGGCTTTTGATCGTCTGCGTGACCGCGAAATGGTCATGAAATTGTTTGGTGAATTGGGCCCACGCTATAAAACACGCCCAGGCGGCTACTTGCGCATTCTGAAATATGGCTTTCGCGTAGGCGATAACGCGCCGATGGCTTTGATCGAGATGGTTGATCGCCCTGATAGCGATGTGGCGGCTGTTGAAGTCGAGTAACGCTGACTGACTCGCCGCGTAAGCGCGAGGTCAGAGTGCGCAAAAAAGCCGGTATAGCCGGCTTTTTTACGCCCGTGTTGCGCACAAGCACCAGACTTGGCATATTGGCGCTTCAGGCATCTTTCGGGAATACGTGTGATTGTCCTCTTTACTGATTTTGGCATTCAGGATCCGTATGTGGGTCAAGTAAAAGCACGTCTATTGGAACTGGCACCCGCGCAGCCTGTCGTGGATTTGTTACATGCGGCACCTGCTTACAATGCGCATGCCAGTTCGCACCTACTCGCCGCATTTGCGCCGACTTTTCCGCCCGGAACCGTATTTCTTGCGGTGGTCGATCCTGGAGTGGGCACGCTGCGTGATGCCGTCGTGGTGCTTAGCGGAGGTCAGTGGTATGTGGGCCCGGACAACGGCTTGATGTCTGTTATCTCTGCGCGTAACAGCGATACCAGATTGTGGCACATCGCATGGCAACCCGAAGTCTTGTCAGCCAGCTTTCATGGGCGAGATTTATTTGCTGTGGTTGCCGCTGAAATTGCTCGGGGAGACTTTCCTGCGGACAAGCTTAAAGAGGTTGCCAGGCTGAATGTCGAGTTTGATGCTGGCGATCTGGCGCGCGTGATTTATCTAGACCACTTTGGAAATGCCTGGACTGGGATACGCGGTGCGCAGATACCCAAAAATGTAAGGGTCAATGTGAAAGGCGAAAATTTCAAACACAGCGAGAGTTTTGGCTTTGTTAGCCGTGGTGAGGGCTTCTGGTTTGTGAATAGCGTCGGTTTAGTCGAGCTTGCGGTCAATCGCGGCAATGCCACACAAAATCTTGGCCTGGTTGTGGGCGACTTGGTTCAGATTCAGCGCCCCAATTGAGTCATTTTACGAGGCGGACACCATGACGCTGCCTGCTACGCAGCTAGCGCTCGACATCTGTGTTGCCCTTTCTCCTGCGCGTTCCGTAGTTGTTGAGGCCTGCGCGGGTAGCGGCAAGACGTGGTTGTTGGTATCGCGCATGATTCGGCTGCTGCTCGCGGGGGCTGCACCGTCCGAATTGCTCGCAATTACATTCACCCGCAAAGCTGCCCAGGAAATGACCGACCGGCTGCATGCGTGGCTGCAGATATTGGCACTGGGAAGCGACGCAGAGGTGCGAGATTTCCTGCGTCAGCGTGAAGTGCCCGTGGGGGAGATCGAGGCTATGTTGCCGCGCGCGCGTGGATTGCTGGAAGCCGTTTTGGCGGCGAGTCCGGGGCCGACGGTGACAACCTTTCACGGCTGGTTTCTGGATTTGCTCAAGCGTGCGCCGCTCGAGGCTGGACTGCCGTGGGGCGCACCCCTGCTGGATCAGGAAAAACGCCTGCAGCGCGAGGTATGGGAATCATTGGCAGCGCAATGGGCAGATGAAGCGGATACGCCGCATGCGCTGGCCTTGGCTGAACTGCTGGCTGAGCCGGGTGCGCATAATCTGGAAAAAATGCTGTTCAATTTTATGGCGCGGCGAATTGAGTGGTGGGCGTATACCAAAGGTCAATCTGATCCGGTAGAGCATGCGCTGATGGCGCTTCTAACCAACTTGCGTTTCGACCCGGAAGCTGATCCGGTAACCATGTTCTGGGCAGACGACACGAAGGTGGCGCGCGTCAAGCGGGTAGGGTATTCGCTTGAGAAAGGCTCGAAAACGGAGCGTGAACGGGCGATACCGATCATCAGTTGCCTGACGTTCCCACCCGCCGCTGCGCATGATGCGCTGATGAAATATTTGATGACGGCAGGCGCTCGGCGCAAGAAAAAAGCGACGAAAGAATTGGAGCAAGCGCTAGGTGCCGGGCTGGATACTTTTTTGCGTGATGTGGAGTCGCTTGAGACCGAGCTGGAAAACATTGCCGACCATCAGGCCGAAATTCGCGCCTGGCATCTTAATCGTCATGGCTTGTTACTTGGGCACACCCTGCTGCAAGCCTATCAGGATGCCAAAACGCAGCAGGGCGTGATCGATTTTTCCGATGCGGAGTGGCTGGGCTGCGGGCTGCTGCAAAGCGAAGAGCATGCGCCGGGGCTGAATCTCAAGCTGGATGCGCGTTACAAACATCTGCTGCTGGATGAGTTTCAGGACACCAATCCCTTGCAATGGCAGGCACTGTCAGCGTGGCTTGGCGAAAGCCATTCCGCCGATTCGGCAATGACGGTGTTTATGGTGGGCGACCCGAAACAGGCGATCTATCGTTTTCGGCGCGGTGAGGCGCGGGTGTTTGAGGCGGCCAGCCAGTTTTTGCAGGCGGGTTTTGGCGCGGCGCAATTGACAAACAATATGACGAGGCGATTAGCGCCAGCGCTCGTGGCGGCGATCAATCCCGTGTTTGCGGATGAGTCCGGATTTGAACTGCACAGCGCTGCGCCAGAAAACGCTGCGCTACCGGGCTCTCTGCGCTGCCTGCCGTTGCAGACAGAAAAATCCGGGAAGCCGATTGAAATTGAATTGCGCAACCCGCTCATCACACCGTATCCGGAGGTCGCCGACCGCGCGGTGCACCTGGAAGCCGAACAATTTGCCCGGGTGCTGCACCAAGAGATATTGGGAAAATGGCAAATCCACGATGCGCACGGCACTCATGCCGCGCACGCTGGTGATGTCATGGCACTGGTGAAAAAACGCACGCATTTGCAAACTTATGAGCGTGCGCTGGAGGCGCTGGGTATTCCGTTTATTACCTCGCGCCGGGGAGGATTGCTGCATGCGCTTGAAGCGCAGGATCTGATCGCACTGCTGGAAACGCTGGTGATGCCGCACGCCGATTTGAAGCTCGCGCATAGTCTTAAATGCCCGGTGTTTGCGTGTACCGACGGCGACTTGCTACGCATCAGCGGTACTGACGGCGCGCATTGGTGGGCCAAGCTTGCCGCGTTGGCCGATTTGCCTGATTGCCCGGCCACTTTACAGCGTGCATGGCTGCTGCTGAATGGCTGGCGACTCCACATTGGCACATTACCGGTACACGATCTGCTTGACCGGATCTACTTTGAAGGCGATGTCGAGGCGCGCTTCGCAGCTACTGCGCCACTCGCGCTACGGCCGCAAATTGCGGCCAATCTGCGTGCGTTTATGCAGCTCGCGCTGACGCAGGATGCAGGGCGTTATCCCACGCTGGCCGGATTTATCCGTGAACTGAAAAACCAGATCAGCGATTCCGATTCCGCGCCGGACGAGGGCATCAGCGCCGAGGGCGAAGAGGCCGTCAGGCTGTTGACAATACACGGTGCCAAGGGACTGGAATCGCCCATTGTTTGGGTTCTGGGCGGCAGCGATCACACCAACGCCAGTGCGTATGAAGTGCTTGCGCCGTGGCCGCCCAGTGAGACCCAGCCACAACACTTTTCGCTAGTGGGTAAAAGCGAAGGCCGTGGTGCGTTTCGCTCCGCCTGGTTTGCTGAAGAAGACGCGTTGAGTACGCGCGAGTCGATCAATTTGCTCTACGTTGCCCTGACGCGTGCCAGCCAGGCCTTGATCGTGAGCGGGGATGGCAAAAAAAACGCCTGGTTGGATCGAGTGGCGAGTGCCTGGCAGGGCACGAATTTCCCGATTGATTTACCGTGCGTTACCGGGCAGAAGATATCGCCAACTGCGTTCAAGCGTCCGCGCATGGCCGCGCCAGCGGTGGGGCAGCGGGTTGTGCCAGCGGTGCGCACCGAAGCGACAGCCGCAGGTGAATTTTTCCATGCCTGCCTTGAGCGTTATGCCTGTCTGCCGTATCAGACGCCGCCGGGTGTGGATCATGATTTATCGGCACTCGCTCTTCAACTGGGGATCGCTGCAGACCGTCAGACCACGATAGCGCGCGCAGCCCGGTCCCTGATTGAAGCGCCGCATCTGTCGCGGTTTTTCAAGCCGGATCATTTTCTGCGCGCACGCAATGAGATGGAGATAATCGATAGTGAAGGCAACGCTTGGCGGCTGGATCGGGTGGTGGAATTTGATTCTGAGGTGTGGGTGCTGGACTATAAAACTGGTGCAGATGCGCTGCTGGAAACGGACAATACGCTACAACAAATTCATGGCGACCAGCTTGCCCGCTACACTCGCCTCCTGGCGAAACTCCATGTAAACAAATCCATCCATGCAGCACTGGTGCTGGCGGATGGCCGATTGATTCCTATCAACACATAAGGCGAACTGGCGTTGGCCAATAAACCGTATTCCGAATCCTGCGACCAGAACCGCGAACCGATATTGGCGATATTGCGCGAGGTGTTCGCTGACCGGCATCAGGTTCTGGAGGTGGGCAGTGGCACCGGCCAGCATGCGGTTTATTTCGGTGCCGGGTTGCCCCATCTACGCTGGCAGACTGCGGATGTACGCAACTATCACTCCGGGATCAAGGCTTGGCTAGACGATGCCGCACTACCCAATATTGAGCCGCCGCTTGAACTGGATGTGAATGACGCTCGTTGGCACAGTGGACGCTACGACGCGGTATTTTCTGCGAATACGCTGCATATCATGAGCTGGCTGGAAGTGGAGAAGTTCTTTGCGGGTGTCGGCCAGGTGCTCCAAGCCAGTGGCATGCTGGTGGTTTATGGGCCATTCAATTACAACGGCCAGTTCACCTCCGAGAGCAATGCCCGCTTCGATCAATGGTTGAAAGCGCGCGACCCAGCCTCAGGCATCCGGGATTTTGAAGCGGTAAATGCCTTGGCACGCAGGCAGGAGCTTGCGCTCGTGGAAGACTACGCCATGCCAGCCAATAACCGCACTTTGATCTGGAAAAAATTCGCCTGAGTCTCGCTTTTTGTCCTCGGTATTTTGCCATCGTTTGCTATAACAAAACAACTCCCCCAAGGGATCGGACATGAGAATCGCAGAATTGATCCAGCGCTGGAACGAGGAAGCGCATAGTCGTGCGGCTGCGCGGACGTATGCGGTGCGCCTGCCGTTGCGGGACGCTGCACGAATTGAGGCGCTGCGCGTGATGTATCCGAATCGCAGCGACTCGCAAATCATGGCTGATCTGATCCGTGCTGCGCTGGATGAACTGGAGGTGGCGATGCCTTATGTGCCCGGCAATAGAGTGATTGCCGAGGATGATTACGGCGACCCGATTTACGAAGACCTGGGTCCGACACCGCAGTTTTACTCCTTATCCCATGAGATTCTCCGCAAGCTGACGAATGCGCCCGCCGCAGAAAAGTAGCTGGCAAAGTAGTTGGCAAAATTTGTCGATAGATTTTACATTTATCGAGGTCTGCTACGGCAAGTCGGACGCAAGCCATTGCGCTGTCTGGGGTGTGAGAATTGGCACAAGGTTTGCTTTTGTCTGAGTATAAGAATTTTTCAGGCGGAGACAACATGTACCTTGGACCAGCTTTCCTTTTTGGGGCATTTGCCTGCCTCTTCTTTGTGCCCGGCTTTCTGGATATTCCGTTAGGCACACTCACGGTTCGCCAGATGATTTCAGAAATGATGTTCTCGTTATTCATGCTGATTTCGCTGGCAGCGTTTGCACGCTCGATTGAGTTTGATCCGGTGTGGCCCTGGCGCCCCGAATTTCGGCGTCTGCTGCACCGGTTGTTACGACGAACTTGATGGGGCGCGACGAATGCCCTAAAGCCCCTTAAAATTGCGGTTTTGCATTATTCGTAAAACCGCCATGCCTGTAAACCTCGTTCCCCCTAATTCCGCCGACTTGTTGCCTGTCGCTGGCGTGCGCCTCGGTATTGCTTCTGCCGGAATTAAAAAACCGGGTCGGCGTGATGTCACCTTGATTGAGCTTGCGTCCGGCAGCCGTGTAGCGGGGGTGTTCACGCAAAACCGTTTTTGTGCGGCACCGGTTACGTTGTGCAGGCAACACTTGGTATCTGGCGACATCCGCGCACTACTGGTTAATACGGGCAACGCCAACGCGGGAACGGGTGAAGCGGGGCTGGCCCATGCGCGTCGCAGTTGCGAGGCGGTGGCGCGTGCAATGGGTTGTAACGCTGCGCAGGTGCTGCCGTTTTCCACCGGGGTGATTCTCGAACCGCTGCCGGTAGACAAAATTATCGCCGCCTTGCCCGAGGCCGAGGCTGATCTTGATCCCGGCCACTGGTTCGATGCCGCACATGCAATCATGACGACCGATATTGTCGCCAAGGCGGTGTCGCGGCAAGTGCAGATTGACGGTAAAACAGTCACTATCACCGGCATGGCTAAAGGCTCCGGCATGATTCACCCGAACATGGCCACCATGCTGGGTTATGTGGCGACGGATGCGGCGATTGCCGGGCATCTGATGGGTCGGCTGGTGAAAGAAATTGCCGATGTGTCGTTCAACTGCGTAACCGTGGATGGCGACACCTCAACCAATGACTCCTTCATCCTGATCGCCACTGCGCAGGCAGGCAACCGGGAAATCACCGAGCCGTCTTCCGCAGAATATGCAGCCCTCAAGGCCGCGTTGACCGAGGTCGCCATGCTGCTTGCGCAAGCCATGGCGCGCGACGGCGAGGGCGCGACCAAGTTCATCAGTGTGCGCATCGAGTCGGGGCGGGATTATGCTGAATGCAAGCAGATTGCTTATGCTATCGCGCGCTCGCCGCTGGTTAAAACCGCGTTCTTTGCCTCCGATCCCAACCTTGGCCGTATCCTGGCCGCCATCGGTTATGCCGGTGTGACAGACCTGGACGTGAATACCTTGCAGGTCTATCTCGGCGACATTCTTGTCGCAGAAAAAGGCGGGCGTGCGGCCGACTATACCGAGGCCGAAGGTGCCGCCGTGATGCAAAAAGCAGAGATTACCGTGCGCGTGGTATTGAATCGGGGCGATGCTGCGGCCACTGTCTGGACCTGCGATTTTTCTTATGATTACGTGAAAATAAATGCCGAATACCGCACTTGAAGTGCTGCTCGAACGCCTGCTGGACAAGCTCGATGCGCGCTACGCACCGCCACACAATCCAGACTGGAAAGCCGTGCGCGCGGCGCGCTGGTCAGCACTGGCCGGGGCATTAAAACCTATCCTGCATCCGCAGCGGGTGAACGTGAAAGACTTGCTCGCGATTGACGAACAAAAGGAGCGGGTCGATACCAATACCCGTCAGTTTGTTGCGGGAAAACCCGCCAATAATGTGCTGCTCACCGGTGCGCGCGGGAGCGGAAAATCTTCGCTGGTGAAAGCCGTCCATGCCAAATACGCGGGCCGTGGCCTGCGCCTAATCGAGGTCGATAAAGCCGGGCTGGCAAGTCTGCCCGACCTATTCGATCTGATCGCCGATGAGGCTTATCGCTTCATTGTTTTTGTCGATGATTTGAGCTTTGCCGAGCATGAGCCCGGTTACGCTAGCCTCAAGGCCGCGCTGGATGGTTCGCTGGCCGGGCCAACTGACAATGTGTTGATCTACGCGACCAGCAACCGCCGCCATCTGATGCCGGAATACATGGCAGAAAATCTCGAAGCCGTTCACCTTGGCGGCGAAGTTCATCCGGGCGAAGCAAGTGAAGAAAAAATATCATTGTCAGATCGATTCGGTTTGTGGGTGTCGTTCCATGCGATGGATCAGGAAACCTATCTCGCCATTGCGCGGCATTGGTCAGCATCGCTGGGTGTGCCTGTGGATGAACATTTCGAGCGGGCGGCCTTGCAGTGGGCGCTGGCGCGAGGCGCAAGAAATGGCAGGGTGGCGTGGCAATTTGCGCGCGACTGGGCGGGCAGCCGGTAAGCCGATGTCAACGCCGCCTGTGAGAGTCAGTTTGAAGGAAGACCTGCATTGAAAATATGCCAGGTCATCGCCAGCTACGGAGAGGGCGGACTGGAAAAACACGTCCGCGAATTGACGCAACAAATGCTGGCATTGGGGCACGACATCACCGTCTTTGGCGATAAACGGTTTCTG
>JAYVLR010000253.1:0-3833 GCA_043759395.1 Thiobacillaceae bacterium | reverse complement strand
GAGGTTCGCGCCCGGCGGTCGGTTGAAGATTGGCTGGCGTTTTGGCAACAGCGCGGCGTGCCGGAACCTGCACGTATCGCCTTCCGCTGGGCGCAGTTTCCGCCTGCACAGGAATATGAATTGGGCGAGTGGAACCAGGGCATGCTGGCGGTCGGCCTGCCGCCCGGCGAACGATTCGATCTGGCAGCGCGTTGGCAGGTTGCCGGAAAAACTGTCGAAGGAGTCCTGACCGATGTTCGCTGCGCCCCGCGTGATTGAGTCGGCCCTGCGCCTGCTGTGTGTCGCGACGCTGGCGTGGCTGGCCGTGACCCCGGCTCGGGCCGAAGACCTGCCGCCGCTCACCCATGCGCTCACGCCCATGTCCAATCCCCAGCCCGCCCCGGCGTTGAAACTGTATGACCTGGACGGCAAGTTGCACGACCTGTCCAGCCTCAAAGGCAAGGTGGTTGTGGTTAATTTCTGGGCCACCTGGTGCCCGCCTTGCCGCCGCGAAATGCCTTCATTGGAGCGCCTGCGCCAGCGTCTGGCGGGCAAGGGACTGGTCGTGATGGCGGTGAATGTGGGTGAGGATGTCGAGACGGTGTTTTCCTTCACCGGCCAATTAGACTTGGCACCCGCCTTCCCCTTGCTGCTGGATAAAGACAGCACGGTTATGCAACGCTGGAAAGTGCGAGGTCTGCCCACCACCTTCGTAGTCGATGCTGAGGGTCGCGTCATCTACCGAGCCGTGGGCGGCCGCGAGTTCGATCACGAAGCGGTGGTGAACCGGTTATTATCGCATCTGCCGGTTCGCTGAGCATGGAATGATGGCCGGTCGCCGCCGTCTGGTGCGGGCTGGATGGGCGGAACAGCATAGTGGCTGGCGAGTTTGACCCGGCAATCCACAGTCCGGGGTTGACAGCGGTACTGGCGATCCGGGGATTGTCGCGTCAGTTGCCAGACAGCGTATTGAAGCCGATCAGATGGCGTGGCGTATCAATCAGCGCGTCCTCAGGTCTGTTCGCTGGTGGCGGTTCCATCATTGCCTTGCCGGCGCTGCTGTATCTGCTGCATATCGAACCGAAGTCGGTCATTGCCATGAGTCCGGGCGTGATGGGCACCGTCGCCGGCGCGCGGCTGGGCTTGCGCCGCCAGTGATCATTCAGCTCGGTCTGTTCGCGCCAGTGATGGTTGCCGCTGTCTGGCGCGTGTTGAAAAGTGTTATTGGGGAATGGGTATGAGCGCCGCGCATTTTTCGCGCGGGGCGTGCGTGGCAAATAGATGAGTCCAATTAACCCCTCATCCCGTGGCAACGTACTAACCTTGGCGCTAAGCCAAGCCTTGATGCTGTCTGCCATTGTGCTGTCGATGACGCTTGCCGCGATCCTCGGCGCCATGCTCGCGCCCAGCAAAGAACTGGCGACGCTGCCGGTGGTAGCCATGGTAATCGGCACCGCCGTCGCCTCGCTGCCAGCCGCCATGTTCATGCGCCGATTTGGACGCCGCCCGGGGTTTTTGCTCGGTGCGCTGCTCGGCATCGGCGGCAGCCTGCTGTGTGCCTTCGCGCTCCACCAGAGCAACTTTGCCGTTTTTGTCGCCGGGCATCTGCTGCTCGGCAGTTATCAGGGCTTTGCCAACTATTACCGGTTTGCCGTCATCGAGGCGGTCGAGCCCGCCCACGCCAGCCGCGCCATTTCGCTGGTGGTGGCGGGCGGTGTGGTCGCGGCGTTTCTGGGGCCGCAATTGGGGTTGTGGGCGCGCGACTGGATCGCGGGCGAAGCCTTTGTCGGCGCGTATCTGGCGCAAGCGGGGCTGAGTGTGCTCGCGCTGGTTTTGCTCACGCGGCTGGATCTGCCTGTGGTCGCTACCGCAGCCAATACCGCCACGCGTCCGCTGCGTGACATCCTGAAAGCGCCCGCCCTGCGGGTAGCGATCTTCGGTGCCGCAACCGGCTATGCCGTCATGATCATGGTGATGACAGCGACCCCGCTGGCGATACTGGGTTGCGGCTTGCCGGGGTCAAGCGTCACATCGGTGATCCAGTGGCATGTGGTGGGGATGTTCGCGCCGTCCTTTTTTACCGGCGCGCTGATCGAGCGTTATGGCGCGCCGCGCATCATCCAGGCCGGATTTGTCCTGCTGCTCGGCCAGGTTGCGCTGGCCTTGTCCGGCATCGAATTCCTGCATTTTCTGTCGGCGCTGGTGTTGCTTGGTGTCGGCTGGAATTTCGCCTTCATTGGCGGCACCGCGTTGCTGACCCAAACCTATCAGCCAGCCGAGCGCTTGAAGGTGCAGGCAGTGAACGAATTTGCCGTCTTTGGCTGCGCGGCGCTCGCCACCCTTTCGGCGGGATGGCTCTACGACCGCTTCGGCTGGAACACGCTGAATCTCGTTGTCATGCCCGTTCTGCTCGCTGCGCTGATCGCCGCCATTGTCATCGAGCCACGTTTGCGCCGGGCGGCGGCAGCATGAATCCCGCCGACTACGATGCCTGGTACGACACCCCGCGCGGGCGCTGGATCGGCGACACCGAATACGCGCTGGCTGCGCGCCTGCTTGCGCCGCAGCCAGGCGACAGCCTGCTCGACGTGGGTTGCGGCACGGGCTGGTTCACGCGCCGTTTCGCGGCGACGGGTCTGACAACCGCCGGGCTGGATGCCAACCCCGACTGCCTGGCCTATGCCCGATCCCGCAGCGACCCCGCCATTCGCTGGGTTGAAGGCGATGCCCACGCACTCCCTTTTCCCGATGCCAGCTTTGACCATGTGCTGTCCATTGCCGCTTTGTGTTTTGTTGCGGATGAGCACAAGGCCGTGGCTGAAATTGTGCGCGTGGCGCGTCGCCGCTTTGCCATCGGTTGGCTGAACCGGGACAGCCTGTTGTATCGGCAGAAAGGGAAGCATGGCGGCAGCGGTGCCTATCGTGGCGCACACTGGCATCGCGCGGGCGAAGTGCGGGCGATGTTCAGCGGCCTTGCCGTGCGTGACCTGAGCGTTCACTCCGCCATTTTTCTGCCTGGCGCAACCGCTTGGGCCAGGATGTTAGAGAAGAGCCTGCCCGACACCTTGCCGTGGGGCGGTCTGCTCATGGTCGAAGGCGTCAAGGCCTGAAGGCAGATCGTTTAGACAGCCAAACCCTTCACCAGCAAAGCCGCAACGGTTTCATTGAGTCCCGTCTGGTTCGCTTGCGCGGCAGCGTGAATTTGTTTGACCAGATCGCCATCGAGTTTGACAGCAAACGCAACCAGCCCCTGTGCCTGATCGAGCTTGCGCTGTTCGCGCCGGTCCGGCACAGCGCTAGCCTCGTTGCCAAAGCGGCCGGGCGTGCCCGCCTGTTTCATCTGTCCGGTAATTTTCTGGCCTGCGCTTTTGGCTAAGTCGGTTCTTTTCATGGTGTGGTGCTGCGTAGATTAAGGTTGATGAAATGGAATTACGTCCCAAAAATCGTTCGTCCTGATTGATCAGTGCCAACGCGCGTAATTCCATTTCGCGTTATAAACCGCAACAAGTAGGGTGCGTCATACGCACCATCCATGCCGGTGCGCGCGGCGCACCCTGCTTCCATAACTGCCGTTTCTATTGCGAAATGGAATAAGGCGTAATTGTAGGATGCCAATAAGCGAAGCGCATTGCACCGGATGTTTTCATTCGGCGCAATAACGATTACTCCCTACGTGGGCTGTAGAAGATATTGCCGTTGGGGTGGGCGGATTCGTTGCGGTCGTCCATCAGCTTGGCGTAGGTGCCGATCTTGCCGTTGTCGCAGGCGATGAGCTTGAGCAGGCGCAGGATGCTGCGCTCGTTCACCGTACTGAACACAAAGGGCGAAGTCGCGTCGAGCAGGCTTTTCTCGAT
>JAYVLR010000252.1:0-4023 GCA_043759395.1 Thiobacillaceae bacterium | reverse complement strand
CGAATTAATCAGCGCTTCCCCAGGTAAATTTTTAGTCAATTGTGCCCAAACAGATTGGTCGGAACGGGCTATTTGTTTTGTATCATCCAGACATGACAGACAATGCATTGGAAAATCTGCAAGCCTGCTCGCGCTTTGGCCGTCGTTTATTGGCCGCACAGGCACATTTGGCAGATGAAATCAGCCTGCATCTGGACGTGGCTTTTACGCGCGGGGCAATGCTGGCGTTTATGCACAACCCACCCTGTGCTGACGAGGCGGCTTTGCACGCACGCCTGCGCCAGCTTCGCCAACGCGTATGGATGCGTACTACCGCGCGCGATCTGGCCGGGCTTGCCGACTTGCATGAAGTAACCCGCACCTACTCCGACCTGGCCGAAGCAGGTCTGTCTGCCGCACTCGACTTCCACCACGCGGCATTGGCCGGACGCTATGGCGAGCCACGCGATCATGCAGGCACACCACAGCAGCTGGTCGTGATCGGCATGGGCAAGCTGGGTGGGCGCGAACTCAATGTATCGTCCGATATCGACCTGATTTTTTTATATCCGGAAGAAGGCAACACCGACGGCAAACCAACGCTTTCCAACCACGAGTTCTTCGTCCGCCTCGGGCGCAAGCTCAGCGCGGCCTTGTCTGAAAATACCGCCGACGGCTACGTGTTCCGGGTTGACTTGCGCCTGCGCCCCTGGGGCGAGTCCGGCCCCCTCGCAATGAGCTTTGCCATGCTCGAAGACTACCTGGTTGCTCAAGGACGGCCTTGGGAACGCTACGCGTGGATCAAGGCGCGCCCGCTGACTGGACAGCATCACGACGAGTTGATGGCTATCGTCCGCCCCTTCGTGTTTCGCCGCTATCTCGACTTCGGCGCGTTCGCCGCGATCCGCGATCTTCACGTGCAAATTCGCCGCGAAGTGGCGCGCCGCGAATTTCAGAACAACGTCAAACTCGGCCCCGGCGGCATCCGCGAAATCGAATTCACCGCACAAGTGTTTCAGTTGATACGCGGCGGGCAAAAAGCAACGCTGCAACAGCAACCCACGCTCAAGGTTCTGGCCGAGTTGGAACGCAGCGGCTTGATGGCCGCAGATGCCTGCGCTGAACTCACCACTGCCTACGATTTCTTGCGGCGGCTGGAACACCGCTTGCAATATCTGGATGATGCGCAGACGCAGTTGCTGCCGGATGATGCCGAGTCGCAAGCCATGCTGACCCGCGCCATGAACTTTGCAGCGTATGCAAATTTAATCAGCGCACTGGATGCCCATCGCAACAAAGTCACACGCCACTTCGAACAAATTTTTTCCGCCCCGCAAACCGACCAGCAGAGCCACCCGCTCACCGCGCTGTGCTGCGGCGTGTTGGACGAAGCCGCCGCGCACGCGCTGCTGGAACAACACGGCTACACCGAACCTGCGCGCGTGCTTGCCGCGCTGGATCCTTTGCGCCACTTTGCCGCAGCGCTCCCCGAATCGACACAGCTTCGGCTCAACGCCCTGCTGCCGCCTGCGCTCGACATCATCGGCAGCCTCTCCAACCCGGAAGACACCCTCGCCCGCCTCGCCGCCCTGATCCAGACCATCGCCCGCCGCGCCACTTATCTGGCGCTGCTGACCGAATATCCGGCAGCCTTGCGCCAGCTTGCGCGGCTGTTATCCGCCAGCCCGTGGGCGGCACACATGCTGACGCGCCAGCCGCAGCTTCTGGACGAACTCATTGACCCACGACAGTTGATGCAAGAACCCGACTGGCCAGCCCTGGCAGCCAACCTGGCCACCGAGATGGATGCGCTGGGAGAGGACACCGAACGGCACATGGACACACTGCGCCGTTTCAAACAGGTGCACACCCTGCACCTGCTGGCGCAAGACGTAGCCGGACTGACACTCGAACGCTTGTCCGACCACCTTTCTACACTCGCTGACACTCTGCTCGCCGAGACCTTGAAGCGTTGCTGGGCCGGGCTCAAAACGCGACACCGCGACCGCCCGCGCTTCGCCGTTATCGGCTACGGCAAACTGGGCGGCAAGGAGCTAGGCTATGCGTCCGATCTCGACCTCGTGTTCCTGTACGACGACCCGGACGAACACGCTGCCGAAATCTACGCTCGCTTGGCGCAGCGCATCAATACCTGGCTCGGCACGCTTACTGCCGCAGGTGTTTTGTATGAAGCCGATCTGCGCCTGCGTCCTGACGGCGCGTCGGGTTTGCTGGTCAGCAGCATCACAGCCTTCCGCGATTATCAAACCCGACACGCCTGGGTCTGGGAACATCAGGCGCTGACCCGTGCGCGCTTTGTGTGCGGGGATAGCGACATCGGCGCTGGATTCGAAGCCTTCCGCCGCGAATTGCTGTGCGCCCCGCGTGACATCGACACGCTGCGCGGCGACGTCATCGCCATGCGCGAAAAAATGCACACCGGCCATCCCAACCCAAGTGCATTATTTGATCTCAAGCACGATAGCGGCGGCATCGTCGATGTCGAGTTCAGCGTGCAATATCTGGTGCTGGCGCACGCTCCCCGCCACCCCGAACTCGCGGACAACTGCGGCAATATCGCCCTGTTAACGCGGCTGGCCGCATTGGGCTTATTGCCCGGACACATCGCCACTCCAGCCGCTGAAGCCTATCGAGAGCTGCGCCGTCGCCAGCATAGTGTGAAGCTGGCGGGTGCAGAATTTGCGCGGATACCAATTGAAACGCTCAACGGCCATCCCGATGCCGTGCGTACGCTGTGGCAAGCGACTTTCAGGGAAAACCGCTAAACCGCTGTCAACTCCGCCAGATGCCAGCGCGGCTTGACGACAAAACCCAGATCGGTTTGCGCCTGCGCCATATCAGTTTTCGCTTGCGCCATATCAATTTGCGCCTGCGCCATGCGCTGCGCACCCGCAAAAGCGATCATCGCGCCGTTATCGGTACAAAACTCCAGCTTTGGGTAAAACACTTCAATGCCACGCGCCTGTGCATCGGCGCTGAGCCGCTGGCGCAACAGCGTGTTTGCCCCGACGCCGCCCGCCACAACCAGTCGCGCCGCACCGCTGCGTTTGCATGCCGCCAGGCTTTTGATGACCAGTACTTCCACCGCCGCCGCCTGAAACGATGCCGCAATATCCGCTGCGTGCGCCAGACCTACTTTACGCACCAGCGTCAGCACAGCGGTTTTTAGCCCGCTGAAACTAAAATCAAAATCCCCCGAATGCAGCATCGGACGCGGCAGCGGAAAGCGCGTGGCATCGCCCGTCCCGGCCAGTTTCGATAGCGCCGGGCCACCCGGATACCCCAATCCCAGCAACTGCGCAGTCTTGTCAAACGCCTCGCCCGCCGCATCGTCCAGCGTATCGCCAAGCAAGGTATAACGCCCCACTCCCGCCACGTGCATGATCTGCGTGTGGCCGCCGGATACCAGCAGCGCCACAAACGGAAACGTCGGCGGCGCATCAGAAATCAATGGTGACAGCATGTGGCCTTCCAGATGATGTACGCCGACTGCCGGAATGTTCAGCGCATAAGCCAGCGCCCGCGCCATCCCCGCCCCCACCAGTAACGCACCGGCCAATCCCGGCCCCTGCGTATAGGCAATCCCGTCCAGATCGTTCAACGTGCGCCGGCTTTCCGCCAGTACTTGCCGCGTCAACGGCAGCACGCGCCGGATATGGTCGCGCGAGGCCAACTCCGGCACCACCCCGCCGTACTCGTTGTGCATCGCGATTTGCGAATACAGCGCATGCGATAGCAGCCCTTCACCGGTATCGTATAAAGCGACACCGGTTTCATCACACGAGGATTCAATACCGAGAACGAGCATATTCAAACGAAAAAAAACACGACAACCCCCGATGATACCGTCTGTGTTCACCGGTAGTCGTTTGAGATCGTGGCACCGGCCCGGAGGGTGATCTCCCAGGCGATTCCGGTCTTCAAGCCTACGCGCTACGAACCGGGGCACGGCCATGACCCGCTTTCGCAGAATTTATCCCGCGCCCAAATAAGAATACTCACCTGCAACTTGTGCGGTAAAGC
>JAYVLR010000251.1:0-3238 GCA_043759395.1 Thiobacillaceae bacterium | reverse complement strand
GGGCATGGCAAGCACGAACCCGTCGCCAACCCGGCGGGTAATGCCCGCAACGGTCGCAGTAAAAAGACCCTCAAAGGCGAGTTTGGCGAACTGCCGATTGAGATTCCCCGCGACCGGCTTGCCAACTTTGAGCCGCAGCTCGTTCCCAAATACCAAACCCGCTGGATAGGCTTCGACGACAAGATATTGTCGCTGTACGCACGGGGAATGACGACGCGGGAAATCCAGGGGCACCTGGAAGACATGTACGGCACCGAGGTTTCGCCCACGCTCATTTCCACCGTCACCGACGGCGTGCTCGACGAAGTCAAAGCTTGGCAGTCGCGTGCGCTGGACGCGCTCTATCCCATCGTGTATCTCGACTGCATCCACGTCAAAGTGCGTGATAACGGCGCGGTCAGGACGAAGGCCGTCTACTTGGCATTGGGTGTCAACCTGGCGGGGGAGAAAGAATTGCTGGGCATCTGGATCGCCCAGACCGAGGGCGCAAAATTCTGGCTGCAAGTCGTGACCGAACTCAAGAATCGCGGTGTGGCCGACACCTTCATCGCCTGCGTGGACGGGCTAAAAGGCTTCCCTGAAGCGATTGAGTCGGTGTTCCCCAAGACCGCGGTTCAGCTTTGCATCGTGCATATGGTGCGCTACAGTCTGAACTACGTGAGCTGGAAACTACGCAAGGAAGTAGCCGCTGATCTGCGTGCAATCTACACCGCCGCCACGAGCGATGAGGCCTGTCGCCAGCTCGATGCATTCGAGGTGAAATGGGGGGAGGCTTATCCATCAATTGTCCAGTCATGGCGGCGCAACTGGGCAAGGATCATTCCGTTCTTCGACTACCCGCCAGAAATCCGCAAGGTGATCTACACCACCAACGCGATTGAGTATGTGGTGACCTCGCGCAAAATGTCGGTAAACATGAGCTTGAGAAAAGTCAGCAAAAATCGCGGCTCGTTTCCGAGCGACGATGCCGTGCTAAAGCTGTTTTACCTGGCCCTGAAAAACATCAGGATGTGGCGACCTCGCGCAATATGCCAGAAATGGACAATGCCGATTCGGGATTGGAAGGCCGCGTTGAACCGGTTTACTATCCAGTTCGAGGACAGAATGCCTCAGCATTAAACGTATCCCCGTTTACACAAAATTCGGGACACCCTCGGCAAGCGTCTGACTTATCGGCAAACTAACCAAGCGCAAGCGTAAAATACAAACCGGCTCTTAGGCCGGTTTTTTATTTGGCGTTTTCTTGGTGACTTTAGGAGATGGCGGAGCACTCCAAACGCGCCGTAATGCCTCACTAAAAGGCAAGGTGGGCGCTTTCGATTCCTGCTGATTTTGTTTTTTAGACTGCTCTTTCATTTTCAATTAATCCCAGCAATCCTTCGGATTACTTCCGCAGATTTAGAAAATGGTACAACGTTTGCGCCGACCTGTAAGAGATTCAAGTCTTCCGGTTTCCAATCCGCTTCATCATCATAAATAATTCGCTGCTCAACTCCAGGCAACTTCGCTAGCTGTACATCAAGATTGGCAACGACACGAGCATTAATAGAAGACGGATCACGAATTACAGGATCAACAATCAAACGCCGATTATTTGGCAAAAAAATGATATTTTCAAACTTATGAGGCTTATTACTAACCCCAATAATGACTTCATCCTCTTTAAGATAACTGCTCTCAAATGTAACTTTTAGCAAGGATCTTACGATTTTCTTAATGTCCCGAGTCCGTTTTATTTTTGAAAAGCCGAATAACCACTCAGCCATATCCTTGGAGGCATTTGAGACCAATGCAATTGTCGCAGGAAGTTCACTCCTAGAACAAACACGCGATCTAATTTCACCGTACTTGAAATTCAATCCTTGCGACTTTAAAAATCTATTTAAAGCCCAATCGTTCTTTATAATTGAGAGTCCTGCGGACTCTAACTCATGCACCGCCCCAGCATTATCGGAAACTGTAAATTCATTATTATTTCCATACACCATCAACTGAACAAGTCCATTGGATGGGTACAGGCAAGGCGTATTTACATACACGCCACCATCGCTTTCCCCTGCGGAAATAATTTCAGCGATCGCGTCTTGAACAATTGTAAGTAAGCTCATATCAATCTGCTCTTTGGGGGCGGCACAATTTCGTGGAAGGGAGGTAGTAGTATTTTGTTCTCTCCGCAGAACCAACGCAAGCTAGAATCGAATTGTCTGGCATCAGTAAATGGCACGGCTTTATGTAGCTTGAATGCTTTATCGGGAGACTCAACGCATTCTTTATTTTTTTCCCAAGGATGGTAGTGAGAGCCCTTGATTATAGGTGTAAGCCCATCAGAAGTTGCATTTAATCCGTTCAAATGAGTTGCTTCCAGATGAAAATCCAAACGGCAAACGGTATAAGTAAATGTTATCCCGATAGTAAAGCGTAGCGTGGGATGTTGCGGGAATGCGACCACAAATAATGATTGCCCGAGTTGCTCTCCATTAACTTCGAGTGGCAATTTAAGGTAATGACTGTCTGGGTCGCGACCCGGTGGCCAAGATAGATTTTCATCGGCCCCAACTAAAACCTTATCTGCCGACATGAACTTATCGACCGCAGCGATAAAAAAATCAGTAACGGATGACACAATAACCCCCCAAGCCGTCGAGACTGCATTCTACGCCATGGGAACGTTAAGTACATACTTCCGAAATATTAAGTGTATGTTATTAAAGAAATTGAAAATTATATTCAACAGCTGGCATAAGTGATGCTTTGTTATCGGTAGCTGGATAGGTATCGACTACTGGAATATCAGGAAATCGTGTCTGACCCTCATGGCACTCGGTTAAGCCATTAATGCCCGGAAACAGGGTGGGCTGAACGCTTCTGGTGGTAGGCTTTTGTTGCGAAACGAAAGTCACCATTCACAAGAGGCCAGCCCGAATGAAGGATACCAAGGTTCTCCGCGCACAACGCAGCGCGGCGCTGTTGCAGCGGCAGTTTTTACACGGCGACGGCAGTCTGTTTGACCAGGTGCTTGACGCCCCGATGCTGACGACAGTGCTCGCCCGGCACGGCACGTCTTGCCGCGAGCGGCTCTATCCTCCACTGCACACCTTGCGTCTGTTCATCGGTCAGGTTTTATCGGCTGACCGCGCCTGTCAGGATGTTGTGGGTCGTCGTTTGTCCGAGCGGCTCGCACAAGGCCAGTCTGCCAACGCGCTCAACACCGGCTCCTATTGCGACACCCGCCAGCGTT
>JAYVLR010000250.1:0-2434 GCA_043759395.1 Thiobacillaceae bacterium | reverse complement strand
CGCCAGCCCTCGCGTTGCATGATGCCGATCTGATGCCGGTCGAGTAACGGATAGTTATGTGCCACAGGTTTTCCGGTTTTTGGCCAACTGTCAGTCTGGCCAATGAGTCCGCTGACCAGAAACATAGTTGCCGGCCAGTTGAGTGCCTTCAATACCGGATGGGCATGCTCACACACGCCAAGAAAACCGTCATCGAAAGTCAGCACAAAACTGTGCTCCGGCAAGGTTTGCTTGCCATCCAGCCAGTCGAGAAAACTATCGGCAGACACAGCCTGCCAGCCTGCCCGTGCGAGTGCCTGGACATGTACGGAAAAACGCTCGGGCTCAATGCAGTATTTACGCTCGGCTGCGTTTTGCGGCCTGTCGACACGGTGATACATCAAAACCGGAATACGTTGTGCATTCACGTGGTTCGGCTTTCTTTGATGCGATCAGCAGTGCGCACCAGGTAGGTGAATGCACCTTCTGACAACAGTGCGGGAAATATATATTTAAGGTCACCCACTTTCCAGTAGCCCTTGAGGAAGGCGCGACGGAAGAGCTTTTGCGCGTCTGTCAGATTGCGCTGCCAGTAAGCACGATAAGCTTCGCGTAGCAAAAACCCGTCAGACAGTTCGATGACCTTGTCTTTGGACAGATGAGCGACCCGTTCCGGATAGTGTTTTACGAAATCGTGCCGCACCTGCAAGGCATCCAGAACCTGCTTCCATTTGGTCTTGGAAATCTGCCCCTTGTCGTGCCAGCGGTAAAATGCCATCACTTCCGGCACACGTACCAGCTTCTGGGTATGTGCATAGAGCCGCAGCCACAGGTCGTAATCCATCGCGGAGAAACACCGTTCTGAAAATCCCCTGACCGCATCAATGGCATCCCGGCGCACCAGCGCTGCGTGGATGGGCCACGGGCACGAACGCAAAAACTCTGCTGCTGTATCCATCTCGCTGTAATCCGGCGGGATGAAGGGCATGGTCCCCGGCGCGCCTTCGCCCACGTTCTGCCACCCGCAGTAGGCGGTGTCGGCCTGCTGGTCGTCCATTGCCGCCAATAGTTTTTCGAGCGCGTCCACTGCCCAATAATCGTCGGCATCGAGAAACGCCACATAGCCGCCGCGCGCGTACTTCAATGCAAGATTGCGGGCGGGATAGGGGCCCTGTCGGTTCTGGAAATGCAGCTGGATGCGCGGCGCGTAGCGCGTAGCCAACTCTTGCAGAATGCTCGTGCTCCCATCGGTCGAGCCGTCGTCCACCACGATCAGTTCCACGTCCGGATAGGTTTGATTCATCACGCAGGTCACAGCCTCCTCAACAAAGGCGGCGGCGTTGTAGCACGGCATGATGACGCTGATTCGGGTGGGGACGAAGGATTCGCTCATGGTGTGTTTATTTCAGAATTTCACGTGCTTCGGATACCCGATGAAGCAAAGTGTAAGCCCAGCGGCACGGATCGCGCACACGCGCCTGTGTCAGAAAAGGAATGGCACGCCAGGCATCCAGATCGGGATTATGACGCAGCCACTTCCAGGTTGGAGTCGTGAAGCCGGTCTTGGGCCGCTTTCGGACAGATTCCGGCAAAGAACGCGCCAGCGTTGCAGGTAAATCGTCTTTCCCGAGGCGGCCTTGGGCCGCAAGACCGGCAATGGCGGCGGTCAATTGCGAGTCGACCAATGGCACCCGGATTTCCAGTGAATGCGCCATGCTCACCCAGTCTGAGTCGCGCAGCAACTGGTTGCGCATGTAACGCACGGATTCCAGATAGGCGACCTGTTGGAAGGGATTCAGTTTATCGAGTGATTCCTGACGTGCCGCATCTTCGGCGGTCAGCGCCTGGATGCCGGCGGCAATGACATCTCGATCCAGTACTGCAGAAAGTTCCCAGGGCATGAACACGCCTTTTGCAAGATGATAGGCGCCTTCAGGCGTCATGCCGTATTGCGGTATGCCTGCATCGTTGGGCGACCATTTGAGCCAGGTGCCCAGCAGGGTATGCAAACTACGGTATAGCGGGGCAACGTTACCCCATGGAGAACGTCTGGCGCGTGCCATCAGGTCAGGCACTTGTTGGAAGCTGGCGTACCCTCCTAGGAGTTCATCCCCGCCCAGCCCCGACAGGGCTACCTTTAATCCAGCCTGGCTTGCAGCATGGCTAACCATCCATGTGTTGATGCCGTCAACGGTAGGTTGGTCCATGGCAGCGAAAAATCGGCCGAGTTCATGGTCAAGCTCCCCGGCGGGCAGCACGATACAGCGATGTGTCACATCCAGATGCCGGGCAATGTCCGCAGCCATGGGGCATTCGTCGTTATGGGTGCCCTGAAAATCGTCGAAACTCAGCGTCAGGGTTTGCAGCGGCGCAGCGGCAGCTTCGCGCGCCAGACCCACCAAAGTCGAAGAATCCAGGCCGGCAGAGAGGAAAGCGCCGACGGGCACATCCGCGA
>JAYVLR010000249.1:0-4513 GCA_043759395.1 Thiobacillaceae bacterium | reverse complement strand
CCCGGCACGGGCGAACGCAGTGCGGCCATGGGCGAGAGCGCGGCGAATCTGGACAAGGCAAGTGGTGCTGTTGCGCTGGCGAATACCGGGTCGGCGGCGAATGCGGCGGCAGGCAGCGGCAACGGGGCATCGGGTGCGGGTTCGAGTAATGCGGGTCGAAATTCTGGTGTTGGATCGGCCACGCCGGGTGAGCGCGGTGCCGGTTTGCAGACAGCGGGCGCGGGCACGACTGGCACAAGCCTGGCTGGAACGGGCAGCACCCGTGGCGATGGAACGGGGCGCGCAGACCGTGGCGACGCGCGCGGCAGTGCGGCGACAGAAGGGCGCGACGTGAACGGCGTGCAAGCGCGCGTGGAGCCGGGTACGAGTGTCGCAGCACGCGCAGGGATGACTGCACAGTTGAATG
The DNA here is from genome assembly GCA_043759395.1 of Thiobacillaceae bacterium. Classification (GTDB taxonomy): domain Bacteria; phylum Pseudomonadota; class Gammaproteobacteria; order Burkholderiales; family Thiobacillaceae; genus Thiobacillus. The sequence goes on along the minus strand of JAYVLR010000249.1, from coordinate 4,107 downwards.
GGAGCGGCCAGGTGCGCGCCAGCGCGCAGGCCTTGAACGAAGCGCCGCAAGGCGCGTTGCAGGCACAGCCGGTGCAGGGCACGGCACGCGTGATTGAAGAACGCTTCACCGCCGCCGCGCTAAAAGTAGATACGCCGCGCAGCATCTGCGAATTGCCGCTGATGTTTGCCGGATTTGACCGCCGCCCGATTCCATCCGGCCTCGATCACATCAATGCCAGCGCTGCGGCACTGGCGGGCGAAACGACGCCGCGCCACCGTCCCGATAATCAGTTACCGCGCTATCCTGTTCAGGCGCTGGGGGCGCGTGCCGAAGGCCGTGTCGTGGTGCGGGCTGAAGTGCGGCTCGATGGCGTGGTAGGCCGGTCGTGGGTCAAGCAGAGTAGTGGCACTGGCGTGCTCGATCAGGCTGCGCTGGCGACCGTACAGCAATGGCATTTTTATCCTGCCGAACGTCACGGCCTGGCGGTGGCGACGTGGCTGGATGTACCGATTGAATATAAAGCTCCATGAGGAACCCGAACATGAACCGTATCCTGTTGGCGTTGTTGTGCGCCGGATTTTTGACCGGCGCAGTGGCTGCCGAAACCAATGCGCCCGAGTGGCTGCGTTACTACCAGATGGCGGCGGACGCGGGCGACCCCGAAGCGCAAATGAAAATCGGCTGGGCCTACGACAAGGGCGAGGGGGTCGCGCGCGATCCGGCGCGTGCCGTGCTCTGGTATCGCCGTGCTGCGCTGCAAAACGAAGCCACTGCGCAATACAACCTGGCACTGCTCCTGATCGAAGGCAATGGCGTGCCGAAAGATGCGGCCAGCGGCATCGACTGGCTGACCCGTGCTGCTTCGCAAAATCTCACGCCTGCGCAAACCTATCTGGCCAGCCTGTACGAGAGCGGGCGCGAGTTGCCGAAGAACGAGGCCGAAGCGGTGAAATGGCTGACCCGCGCTGCGGGCAAAGGCGATGCGACAGCGATGAATAATCTCGCGCTGAAATATGCCAATGCGCAGGGCGTCGCGCGCGACCCGGTGCAAACGCTCAAATGGCTGACCGCCGCCGCGCAGCAGGGTAACGCGCTGGCGCAGGCGAATCTGGCGACGATTTATCGCGAAGGACTGGACGGCGTCAGCATCGATTATGCGCAGGCCTTGAAGTGGTATGCCGCCGCTGCCGCGCAGGGTAACGTCGGTGCGCAGACCCGGCTGGGGTGGATGCATCTCAAGGGCCAGGGTGCGGAAAAAAATGCGGTCGAAGCGATGAAATGGTTTGCGCAGGCAGCCAGAGCCGGCGATGCTGACGCGCAAACCCAGGTCGGCTGGATGGCCGAACAGGGGCAGGGCATCGAGCAGAATCTGGCACTTGCGGTGCAGTCCTACACGCAGGCCGCCGCGCAAAACAGCACGCTCGCAGCCAACAATCTCGGCACGCTGTATCGCGATGGTCGCGGCGTGACAGCGAATCCGGCGCTGGCGGCCAAGTGGTTCCGGCTGGCTGCGGGCGGCGGCGACATGAACGGTCAATACAATCTTGCCGTGTTGCTGGAAGCGAACCTGGCCACCGAAGCGGAATCGCTGGCCTGGTACCGCAAAGCGGCAGAGCAAAAGCTGGCGGCGGCGCAAGGCCGGCTTGGCTGGCTGCTGCTGAAGAACGCTCAGGGCGGACAAAATCAGGGCGCTTTGAATCTGGGCGGCCAGAATCAGGGTGCTTTGAATCAGAGCGCTTTGAATCGAGACAACGAAGCCGCGCAATGGTTAAGTAAAGCCGCTGAGCAGGGCGACGCGCAGGCGCAGAATAATCTGGGCGTGTTGTACGACAGCGGGCGCGGCGTGGAGCAAAACCCGATCACTGCCGTGGCGTGGTATCGCCGCGCCAGTGCGGCGGGCGACGCCGCTGCGCAAAACAATCTGGGCATGATGCTGCGCGACGGGCGCGGGGTGGAGCAGAACCCGGTCGAAGCAGCCGAATGGTTCAAGAAAGCCGCCGCGCAGGGTTACGCCAAAGCCATGCTCAATCTGGGCGGCCTGCTGGAACAGCAAGCGCGCGCCACGCCGGGGGCGAGCCCAACCCATCCCGTTGCCACGGTGATTACGCCGATGCCGCTGCCCGCCGCGACCGTACCTCCTCCAGCGATCAAAGCCCCGGTCAGTATGCCGCTGGTGATCCCTGCGCCGCCCGTGGGCACGCCGCTTCCCGATGGGCGGAATTGAGTTTTTTGGATTCTTGATCAGCGCTTCCCTAACGACCCGCGCCAGATCATCCCCACCACCGCGTCCGCTCCCTGCGCGCTGAACAAAATTTCAGCAGCTTTTGCGCATCACGCGCGTCTCGCGTCCGCCTCAATTCGGCTTCTGATATAAGTCTGTTTCTTATATTCCATGCGGGCTGGCAGCCCGTTTCAGGCCGCCAGCCCTGTCAATTCGTCATTTCGTTTAATTTTTAGGCACTCGATTCGCTAAAAACCTTGATTTATTTTAGGTTTTTTTCGCGCGCACAAAACCGGCGGGCGGGGCTTGAAACGCAGCAATAAAAGTCTGTTGACATACCCGGGTGGAAGCCTAGAATTTGTACCACGCCCCGCGTAACACCACAATATGTTGTGAATAAAGCTGTGCATTGGGCGGGAATAAGCTGTGAACAGTTTCCATGTATCGTCCCACCAAAGGAGCCCAGTCAGATGCTATCCGTCGCCACCGAGTCCGCTGCACCCATGCCCATTCCCGCTGTCACCCCGTCGATCCCTGCGCCCGTTGACGAGCGTTACGCCGATTACAAGATCATCCGCCGCAATGGCGCGGTGGTCGGTTTTGCGCCAGGCAAGATCGCCATCGCGGTGACCAAAGCGTTCATCGCGGTGCAGGGTGGACAGGCGGCCGCGTCGGCGCGCATTCGTGAACTGGTTGAGGCGATTACCGGGCAGGTGACTGCCGCCTTGATGCGCCGCAATCCGGCTGGCGGCACGTTCCATATCGAAGATATTCAGGATCAGGTCGAGCTGTCCCTGATGCGCTCAGGCGAGCATGAAGTAGCGCGGTCGTATGTGCTGTATCGCGAGAAGCGCACGCAGGAACGCGCGGCGCAAAAAGCCGCAGGGATCACGCACGAAGTGACGATCCATGTGCTGGAAGATGGCCAGAAAAAGCCGCTGGATATTGCCCGCCTGAATGTGCTGCTGGCCGAAGCCTGCGCCGGTCTGGGTGACAACGTGCGTGCCGAGCCGATCATGCAGACGGTGTTGCGTGACCTGTACGACGGCGTGCCGATGGCCGAAGTCGAAAAGGCGCTGGTGCTGGCCGCGCGTTCGATGATCGAACAAGACCCGGGTTATTCCTCGGTGACGGCGCGTTTGCTGCTTAATTCCATCCGCCACGAAGTGCTGGGCGAAGCGGTGACACAGGCGCAGATGGGCACGCGTTACGCCGATTACTTCGCCAGCTTCATCAAAAAAGGCATCGATGCCGAATTGCTCGACGAGAAACTTGGCCAGTTCGACATTGCGCGCCTGGCGGCTGTGCTTGATGCCGGACGCGATTACCAGTTTGGCTATCTCGGCTTGCAAACCCTGTACGACCGGTATTTCCTGCACATCGAAGAATCGCGTATCGAACTGCCGCAGGCGTTTTTCATGCGCGTGGCGATGGGGCTGTCGATCAACGAAGTGGATCGTGAAGCGCGCGCCATCGAGTTTTACCAAGTGCTGTCGAGCTTTGATTTCATGTCGTCCACGCCGACCTTGTTCAATGCGGGCACTCGCCACAGCCAACTGTCTTCCTGCTACCTCTCCACCGTCACCGACGACCTCGACGGCATTTATCAGGCGATCAAGGAAAACGCCTTGTTGCAAAAATACGCAGGCGGCCTCGGCAACGACTGGACCCCGGTGCGCGCCATGGGCGCCCGCATCAAGGGCACCAACGGTAAGTCGCAAGGCGTCGTGCCCTTCCTGAAAGTGGTCAACGACACCGCCGTGGCGGTCAACCAGGGCGGCAAGCGTAAGGGCGCGGTGTGCGCCTATCTGGAAACCTGGCACCTCGACATCGAGGAATTCCTGGAGTTGCGCAAAAATACCGGTGATGACCGGCGTCGCACCCACGACATGAACACGGCCAAC
>JAYVLR010000248.1:0-3994 GCA_043759395.1 Thiobacillaceae bacterium | reverse complement strand
TAGCCGTTTGAGTTTCGCTGGCTGTGCACGTGCCCATCGTCAGTGCGGTGAGAATGACGAGGGAGAACTGTCTGGTTTTCATGTTGATTTGATTATCGGGTTATTTTGATTCCAGGGAAACGCTGATTAATTCGTCGCTCCCGCGCAGGCGGGAACGACGAATTAATCAGTGCCTCCCCGGGGTTATCAGGTCAATGAAGTGTGTCGGCTGCGCCGCAGCACAGTTTGAATTTTTTGCCGCTGCCGCAAGGACAGGGATCATTGCGACCCGGTTTGGCGACTTTACGCACCGGGGTGCGTGAGCTGACGCTGCCGCGATCACGCCAGAAATCACGTAATTCATACGCGCTCCAGATCGCCATTGCCACAATCTCGTCGCGGCTGGTGCTGCGCTCGTCGATGGTGAGGTCTTCCGATGGTGTGATCAGCACAAAAAACGGATCAAGCATTTCATCGACGAAGGCCTCGTCTTTACTGTCGATGGGCAAGTCCCAGTCGGCTCCCCAAACGTCTATCACCTGCAAAAAACCGGCTGCCCAGACACTGGCGAATTGCGGCAGTTCTTCAGCTTCGAGGCTGGCACGTTCGTCAGGCGGCAATTCTTGCAGCAGACCATCCCAATCCATAATCAGCGGTTCAAGCGCGGCGGGGTCGGCCAGGTTTTCTATGGGTGCGTTGAGCGCGCGCGCAACCTGGTTCCAGCGGCGGTTGTAGAGAGACATGAAAGTGTTAATTTCATGCTCGTCGCTAAAAATGGCAAGGCCTTGTTCACCGAACAGCACCGGAAAATATTCGCTCGGCATGATCATGCGCGGGCTGCAAATCAGCGCGGTAATGAACCCGTCTACATGCTCCAGCGACAAGCCCTGTTCGGTGCGATTGCTGAGGTCTTCGAGCAGCGCTGCAAACAGGGCTATCTCGTCGTCGGTGAGGGGTGCGTTGAGATTGTTTTGGGAGCGGGACATGGCATGCCTCATGAATGCTTGGGTACGGGGAAATTTTACCCTGCGGCGTGGTGCCGATACAGCTATTTGAAAACGGGCTTTCGGGTTTTATCGCGGTGCCTGCCAGCAATTATTGTTGACTTGCCAGGTCATCGAGAGTTGTTCGTCGGTGGCATAGAGCGCGTACTTCAAGCCGATATAGTCCTGCCCCTTGCGCCAGAACATGGCCAGTACGTTTTTCTCGCCGCTGGCGACCACGCTGGAGTAAGGGAACACTTTGAGCGGATTGCCGTACAGGTTGGAATAGTTCGAGGCAATGACAATAAAGTGGCGAAACGCGGGCGCGACTTCCTGATCGAACGAAACCAGTTTGTCGTTGCAGAAGGTAAACAGAAAGCGCCGACCGGCCTGGCTTTCCGGGGTGTCGTACGCGAACAGGCCGTCGTTTCCGACCGGCAAAATCTTGGCAAAATTCCAGGATTTAAGCGTGGATTCGACTTCGGTACGCGACATGCCATTCTGGAATTCTCCTACCTCCCATGCGTGTGCAGGCAGGGTGAGCAGAATGCTGGACAGCAGGCTTGCGAGTATTTTTTTATTCATGGCTTGGCTTAGGCTGGGTAATACCTGCCGCAAGCATACAGCAGACCGGCGCTGATTTCGCGCCGGTTCCCTGCGCTGGTTTATTTGCCCATGACCGCGCCAAACACTTTCTTCAATAAATCGCTACCGGCTTGCAGGGGGTTGGCACGGAGTGTACGTTCCTGTTCGCCGATCACAATGTAGAGGCGATCCAGCGATTGCTGGGTGACGTATTCTTCTACCGTTGCTTGTCCCTTTTTACTTACGCCAAATTTGGCAGCCATCCCGGCGTAGCTGTTGTATTGCTGAGCCAGATTGGATTGGTCGGTGGTGGATTTGACGATGGGCATGAAGCGCGTCGTCAGCGTGGCTTCGGTTTTCTTGCGGAAAAAATCAGTGGCCGAGGTGTTGCCGCCAGTGAGAATGCCCTTGGCGTCTTCTACCGACATGTCCTTGACCGCGTTAACCAGGAGCGTTTTAGCTTCCGGCACGGCGGCCTCCGCTGCGCGGTTCATCGACAGCACCAGGTCATCGGCCTGCTTGCCCATACCTAACATCCTCATCGCTTTTTCGGCTTTTTTGAGGCTGGCGGGCAAGGGAATTTTAAGCGCCGGGTTGGCAAAGAATCCGTCTTTTTTGCCGAGTTGTGCCACTGCCATTTCAGCGCCACGGCTCAGTGCTTCTTTCAGGCCGGACGTGAGCTCAGCGGGCTTCAGACTATCCACGCCAGTGGTGCTTGCGGTCGTCGCGGTCGTTGCGGCGGCGGGAGCGGCGGGTGTTGTTGCGGTGCTGTTGTTCTTGTTCAACACGCCTTTGAGCGCTTCGCCGTAGTCAAACGCGCTGGCTGACACGCTCAAGCCCAATACGCCCAATCCCAACATCCATTTATTCAGGCTCTTTTGAGTTTCCAGTGATTTCATGCTTTGCTCCTAAAGTTGGGGTGTGAGAGGTTATAAAACTTCGGCGGCATAATCCGCCAGGCGTGAGCGCTCGCCGCGTTGCAGGGTGACGTGGCCGTTATGCGGCCAGCCTTTGAAGCGGTCCACGACATAGGTCAGACCGGAACTGCCCTCGGTCAGGTAGGGCGTGTCGATCTGCGAAATATTGCCCAGGCACACCACCTTGGTTCCCGGCCCTGCGCGGGTGATCAGCGTTTTCATCTGCTTCGGCGTCAGATTTTGCGCTTCGTCAATAATAAGAAACTTGTTAAGGAAAGTGCGCCCGCGCATGAAATTTAACGATTTGATCTTGATCCGTGAGCGGATCAGATCCTGCGTGGCGGCGCGACCCCAGTCTCCAGCCTCGTCGTCGGTCTTGTTCAGCACGTCGAGGTTGTCTTCCAGCGCGCCCATCCACGGCGTCATTTTTTCTTCTTCGGTGCCGGGCAGAAAGCCGATATCCTCGCCCACCGGCACGGTCACGCGGGTCATGATGATTTCCGAATAGCGTTTGTGCTCCAGCGTCTGCATCAGCCCGGCGGCCAGCGTGAGCAGGGTTTTGCCGGTGCCGGCCTGGCCGAGCAGGGTGACGAAATCGACATCCGGATCCATCAGCACGTTGAGCGCAAAATTCTGTTCGCGGTTGCGCGCAGTGATGCCCCACACGCCGTTTTTCTGGTGTGCGTAGTCCTTGATGGTCTGCAGTTCGGCGACGTTGCCCTTGACCGATTTGACGATGGCGTAGAGCGGGTTGCCGCTTTCCTGATAGACGAATTCATTCACCAGCAAACTCGGCACCAGCGGCCCGGTGACGCGGTACCAGGTGTGGCCGTCGGCGAGCCACGATTCCATGCCTTTGCCGTGCTTGTCCCAGAAATCGGCGGGCAGCTCGCGCACCCCGGCGTACAGCAGGTCGGTGTCTTCCAGCACCTTGTCGTTGAAATAGTCTTCCGCAGGCAGGCCCAGCGCACGCGCCTTGATGCGCATGTTGATGTCTTTGGACACCAGGATGATCTGGCGCTTGGGTTGGTCTTCGCGCAGGCTGAGGATGACGCCAAGAATCTGGTTGTCGACCTTGCTGTTGGGCAGTGATAGTGGCGTCTGGATACGCGCCAGATTGGTTTGCAAGAACAGCCGACCGGTGGCGGCCTTGTGGCTGTGGCTGTCGAGCGGAATGCCCGCTTCGATGTTGTGTTCTACGCCGGACACGATTTCATCCAGAAAGCGCGTCGCCTGACGTGCGTTGCGGGCGACTTCGGTCATGCCTTTCTTGTTCTGGTCGAGCTCTTCCAGTGTGCCCATGGGCAGGAAAATATCGTGCTCTTCAAAGCGGAACAGGCTGGTTGGGTCGTGCATCAGTACGTTGGTATCAAGGACGAACAGCTTGGTCGGTGCGGCAGCTTTGCGAGCCATATAAGGGTTCCTTAAAATTTAGAGTGATTGAACGGTACCCAGCACTGCTTGCGCGTGGTCGGCAGACTTCACCCCGCGCATTTCCTGCACCAGCTTGCCTTCAGCGTCGAAAATAAA
>JAYVLR010000247.1:0-8780 GCA_043759395.1 Thiobacillaceae bacterium | reverse complement strand
CCCGTGCTTAAATCTGGAACGCCGCGAGCAGCACCACGCCTTCAACCAACGCCATGCCCCAACTGGCCGACGCGGGCTGATAGTCCACAGCCCACGCATCGACGCGGGCAAACCAGGATGCCAGCGCCGCGCAGTCTGGCGGCGACAGGAACAAGCACCCCAGCTCATAATTGAGAAACAGGCTGCGCAGATCGACGTTGGCCGACCCGGCCAGCGCGACTTCGTCGGCGAGCATGGCCTTGGCGTGCATCATCGCAAAGGGCACCGCACGCAGCGTCGCACCCGCCGCGACCAGATCGCGCAGATAACGATCCCGCGCGATATCGGCCAGGCGATGGTTGGAGTGCAGCGGCAGCAGCAGGCGCACTTCGACCCCGCGCCGCGCCGCAAGCAGCAGTGCCTGTTGCAAGGCGTCGTCCGGAACAAAATACGGCGTGGCGATCCAGATACGGCGGTGTGCGCCGTAGCACGCGGTCAGCATCAGTTCGTGCAGCGTGTCGCGGGCAAACGCAGGCCCTGCGGGTACGACCTGCACCGTTTGCCCGCCTGCGTGTGCAGGCACGATGGTTACAGCTTCGACCGCACGCTTGGTCGCAAACGCCCAGTCAACTGCAAACACCTGCGCCAGATCGGCAACCACAGGGCCTGCGAGGCTGAAACTGAGATCGATCCACACGCTGTCGGCAGCAAAATACTCGTCACCGACATTGCGTCCGCCGCTCCACGCGCGTGCGCCGTCGGCGATCACCAGCTTGCGGTGGTTGCGCAGATTGGTGCGGCCACGCAGCGGTCGGTGCAGCAACGGAATAAACCAGGCAGTTTCTACTCCTGCCGCGCGCAAGGTGCGCAGGCCGCGCCGCGCCAACCGTAGCGAACCGATACCATCTAGCAGCAGGCGCACGCGCACACCGGCCTGTGCGCGCGCGGCAAGACTGTCCATAAACGCGCGGCCGCGCGTGTCGTCGTGCAACAAAAACAGCGCCACATCGAGCGTGCGCGTGCTGTCGGCAATCACTGCCACCAAGGCATTCCACGCAGCCGCGCCGTCGTGATGCCAGTCCACTGCATTGCCGGCACGCGGCGGCGGTACGCCTGCGCTGGCGAGAACGCGCGCCAGCGACGTATCCGCGTCGCCGGGCAGAGGGTATGACACCGATAAAATTTGCGCCGCAAGTTTGCGCGTACCGAGCGTGAGATAGACCGGCACCGCGAGCCACGGCGCGCTGATCATAAACACGATCCAGCCCAGTGTCGCAGCGGGGGAACGCCGTTGCCGCAGCAAATGTCCGATCAGCAACACCGTCACCAGCACCCCGGCGAGTAGCGAAAAATGCAGTACAGTGAAATGACCCATTCGTTTAACCGGCTTGGAGACTTCACAATGATAGCGTCAAGCGGCCACGCACCCGGCCAGCCCGGCATCGCCCCCACCTGGACCTCCAGCGACAAGGATCTGGTCGGCACGGCATTAGGTTCATCACGGCTGTGGTTCACCGTCGGCCACGGCATCGTCAACGAGGTGTACTACCCGCGCATCGACATCCCGCAAATCCGCGACCTTGGGTTTATCGTCGCCGACGGCGCGGGCTTCTGGGTCGAGGTCAAACGCCTGCACGACACCACGCTGGAAACGCCCGCGCCGGGCGTGCCGTTGCCGATCATCGTCCATCGCCATGCGCGTTTCACGCTCACACTGCGTATCTGTCCCGACCCGGTGCGCGACGTGCTGTTGATCGAGCTGGCGCTCGACGGCGACGCGGCGCTGCGGCCTTACGTTCTGCTCGCGCCGCATCTCGGCGCGACCGGCCGCGACAATCTGGCGAACGTGGGGTCGCACAACGGCACTCGCGTGCTGTGGGCGCGGCAGGGTCCGTTCGGTCTGGCGCTGGCGGCGCGTAACCCTGACGGCCGCGACGCGCTCGGCGCGGCCTCGGCGGGCTACGTCGGCGTGTCAGACGGCTGGCAGGATTTTCAGGCTAACGGCCGCATGGCCTGGTTTTACGATGAAGCCGGGCCCGGCAACGTCGCGCTGATGGCCGAGTGCGCACCGCGCGCCACGCTGGCGCTGGGTCTGTCCACCTCGCGCCACGCCGCCGCCACGCTCGCGCGCGCGGCGCTGTCCACGCCGTTCGCGCAAACACTCGCCGCACAGACCGCAGCCTGGACGCACTGGCACGGCGCCTGCACCACGCGCCGCCGTGCGCCTGCCGATTTGCCGCCCGGCCTCGCCGCCACTTTTGCGTGGTCGGCGCAAGTGCTCAAAACGCATAGCGACAAAACCTTCAGCGGCGCCATGGTCGCGAGCCTGTCGATCCCGTGGGGCAACACCGGCGACGAGCGCGGCGGTTATCACTTGGTGTGGCCGCGCGACCTGGTTGAATCGGCGCAGGCTTTGCTCGCGCTCGGCGCAGAAAACGAGGCGCGCGACGTGCTGGCGTATCTGCTGGCAACCCAGCAGGCTGACGGCCACTGGCTACAAAACCAGTGGCTTGGCGGTAAACCTTACTGGGGTGGCGTGCAGCTCGACGAAACCGCGTTCCCCGTGTTACTGGCCGCCCAACTGGCCGCACGGGGTACCCTAAAGGATTCTTTTCAATACCCCCTTGAGGGGTACTCCGATCCACTATGGGCTGAAGCCCATGTGGAATCGCATGCGCCGGGTGGGGTCGACGTGACCGACGGCGTGCGTCGTGCGCTCAACTTTCTGGTGCAAAACGGCCCGGCCAGCCCGCAAGATCGCTGGGAGGAGGACGCAGGCGTTAATCCCTTCACGCTGGCCGTCAGCATCGCCGCGCTGGTTGCAGGCGCTGCACTGCTGCCCGATGTCGAACGCCCACTGCCGCTGGCAGTGGCCGACTACTGGAACGCTCGTCTCGAAGACTGGTGCGTCGCGCGCGCCACCCCGCTGGGGCGCGCGCACGGCGTGGCAGCCTACTACGTGCGCGAAGCCCCCGCCGACATCCTGTGCGACGACCGCGCCATGCTGCGCGTGCTGCCGGTCAAAAACCACAGCTACGAACTGGGACTGGCTGCGGGCGAGCAGATCGCCACTGACTTTCTTGAACTGGTACGCCTCGGCCTGCGCCGTCCCGACGATGCGCTGATCGTCGATACCCTCAAACTAGCCGATGCGCTGCTGAAAACCGACACTCCGAACGGCGCAGTCTGGCACCGCTACAACGGCGACGGCTACGGTGAACACAGTGATGGCCGCGCCTTCGACGGCAGCGGGCGCGGGCGCGGCTGGCCGCTGCTGGGCGGCGAACGCGGCCACTTTGAACTTGCCGCCGGGCGCGACCCGCTGCCGTATTTGCAGGCGATGCACGCGATGGCGCGCCACGGCCTGATCCCGGAGCAAGTGTGGGATGCCGCACCGCTTGGCCGACTGGTGCCCGGGCAGGCGACCGGCTCGGCGATGCCGCTCGCCTGGGCGCACGCCGAATTCATCAAGCTCGCCATCTCGCGCGCCGAGGGCCGGATCACCGACCGCCCCGAAGCGGTGTGGCAACGCTACGGCGGCATTCGCCCGCATACCGATTGCGCGATCTGGACGCCGGGCGCGCCGCTGCCGCGCATCGACCCCGGCCAAGCGCTGTGGATCGTGCTGCCGCAACCTGCCAGTCTGCGTTGGGGCGCGGTTGCCGACGCAATGACGATGCTTGCCACCAGCAAGCCATGCGGCCTCGGCCTGCACGGCGTGCGCCTCGACGCGACAATGCTGGCCGGACGAGCGCATCTGGTATTTGCGATTGACGGCGACGACACGCCTCAGCACCTGAGTATTGCCACACGCTGAATTCTGGCGTTGTATCAAGCCCGCTGTAACAGCCGGGAACCGCGCCCGCCCGCCGCCAGCGCATGTTTTTTTCTATAGTGGTTAAGCTGCGGCGAGTCGAATGAAATAAGCGTCATCAAAATCATGCCTCAACCGATTCCTGGCGCGTCGTCATCGTCTATCGCCGTGATGCCGCCGAGGCCGACGCCGATCATGGCAAGCGCGCGCAACATGGCGCGCCGCACAGCGTGTGTGGACGCAGAATAAACCGGCGCGCTGGCGCGCTGATCCTGGCGGTATTCGTCATACGTACTGATCATGCCCATGGCTATCATGGTGCTTCTCCTGTGGGTATGTGCGGGCGAAACCATTCGCCCGCACAGGGTCAGACATCAGGCCTTTCAGGCCTTTTCTCCGGAATTAAGCGAGGTCGAAGCGGTCAAGGTTCATCACCTTGTTCCAGGCTGCCACGAAGTCGCGGATGAACTTCTCCTGCGCGTCCGAACTTGCATAGGCTTCCGCCAGAGCACGAAGCTGGGAATTGGAGCCGAAGACCAGATCGACGCGGGTGGCAGTCCATTTGCGTTCACCCGTTGAGCGATCAGTCCCCTCAAACACATCCTCAGCGTCCGACAGCGGCTTCCACGCCGTGCCCATATCCAGCAAATTAACGAAAAAGTCGTTGGTAAGCGCACCAGACCGCTGGGTGAAAACGCCGTGCTGCGACTGTCCGACGCTGGCATTCATGGCGCGCATACCGCCCACCAGCAGCGTCATCTCGGGCGCGGAGAGCGTCAGCAACTGCGCGCGGTCGAGCAGAAGTTCCTCGCTTGAAACGGTGTATTTAGCCTTCTCATAATTGCGGAAGCCGTCAGCGATCGGTTCGAGCACGGCGAAGGATTCCACGTCGGTCTGTGCCTGGGAGGCATCCATGCGGCCTGGCGTGAACGGAACCGTCACGGCGTGGCCGGCGTTCTTGGCGGCCTGCTCAACGCCGGCGCAACCCGCCAGCACGATCAGGTCGGCCATCGAGACCGTCTTGCCGCTGCTGTTGAACTCGCGCTGGATGCCTTCGAGCTTGCCAAGCACTTTGGCCAGTTGCTCCGGCTGGTTAGCCTCCCAGTCCTTCTGCGGTGCGAGCCGGATACGCGCGCCGTTTGCGCCGCCGCGCTTGTCGGAGCCACGGAACGTGACCGCCGATGCCCAGGCGGTCGAGACCAGTTCCGGCACCGTCAGCCCTGTCGCCAGAATGTTGGCCTTGAGCGCGGCGGCATCCTGGCCGTCGATCAAGGCATGATCGACGGCAGGAACCGGGTCTTGCCAGACCAGGTCTTCGGTCGGCACTTCAGGGCCGAGGTAGCGTGAACGCGGGCCCATGTCACGGTGCGTCAGCTTGAACCAGGCGCGGGCGAAGGCGTCGGCAAATGCTGCCGGGTTCTGGTGGAAGCGCCGTGCAATCGGCTCGTAGATCGGATCCATGCGCATCGCCATGTCGGCAGCGGTCATGATGATCGGAACCCGCTTCGACGCGTCGTGCGCGGCTGGCGCGAGGTTGCTGTCGTTAGCCTCCTTCGGCATCCACTGGTGCGCGCCCGCCGGGCTTTTCGTCAACTCCCACTCATTGCCGAACAGCATATCCAGATAGCTCATGTCCCACTGCGTCGGAGTCGGCGTCCACGAGCCTTCCAGGCCGCTGCCAATCTGATCGCCCCCGATACCGCTGGCATGACGGCTCTTCCAGCCCAGACCCTGCTCGGCGAGTCCGGCTGCCTCGGGCGCTGCGCCAACCAGCGCCGCATCCCCGGCACCGTGGCATTTGCCAAAGGTGTGCCCGCCGCACGTCAGTGCAACCGTCTCTTCGTCGTTCATCGCCATGCGTGCGAAGGTCTCCCGCACGTCGCGGCCAGACCCAAGCGGATCCGGGTTGCCGCCCGGGCCTTCCGGGTTGACGTAAATCAGCCCCATCTGAACGGCAGCGAGCGGGTTTTCGAGGTTCCGCTCGCCGGAATAGCGTGCCTTGTCATCCAGCCACTTTTCCTCATTGCCCCAATAGACGTCCAGCTCCGACGCCCAGATGTCCTCGCGCCCGCCGGCAAAACCGAAGGTCTTGAATCCCATCGACTCCAGAGCGACGTTGCCCGTGAGGACGATGAGGTCGGCCCAGGAGATTTTGCTGCCGTACTTCTGCTTGATCGGCCACAGCAGCCTGCGCGCCTTGTCGAGGTTGACGTTGTCGGGCCAGCTGTTGAGCGGTGCAAAACGCTGGTTGCCGTGCCCTGCGCCGCCACGACCGTCACCGGTGCGGTAGGTCCCTGCACTGTGCCACGCCATGCGAATGAAAAAAGGGCCGTAGTGACCGTAATCCGCCGGCCACCAGTCCTGCGAGTCGGTCATCATGGTCTCAAGGTCCTTCTTCACGGCGGCGAGGTCGAGACTTTTGAATGCTTCGGCGTAGTTGAAGTCCGCGCCCATCGGGCTGGCCTGGGGGGAATGCTGGTGCAGGATTTCCAGCTGAAGCTGGTTCGGCCACCAGTCCCGGTTCGACTTTCCAGTGCCGGCGGTGTGATGGAATGGGCATTTCGTTTCGGTTGACATGTGTTGCTCCTGTAATGGTTTGCTCTAACTGCAGAGTGATTGCATTAAAGACCAGAATGGTAAATTTGTCTCATGAATAGTCTAGAATGCTTCCATTGACAGAATCGAACGGTTCAGCATGACATTACAGGAGCTCAAATACCTGGTTGCACTGGCCGATCACGGCCACTTCGGCCGCGCGGCCGAAGCCTGTTTCATTACCCAGTCCACGCTCTCCACGCAGATCAAAAAGCTGGAGAATTTTCTCGGCATCACGCTGTTTGACCGCAGCTTGAAGCGCGTCACGCCAACGCCCATCGGCAAAGAAATCCTGGCCGCTGCGCGCAACATGGTCGAAGAAGCCGAACACATCCGCGAGCTCGCCAAACACGCCCAGAATCCGATGGCGCGCACCCTGCATCTCGGCGTGATTCCCACGCTGGGGCCGTATTATTTGCCGCATGCACTGACGCTGGTTCACAAGAAACATCCCGGTCTGCGTCTGTTGCTGCGCGAAGAAATGACCCCCCAGATATTGGAGCACTTGAACGACGGCAAGCTCGATGCCGGCCTGCTGGCATTGCCCGTTACCGATGACAGCCTGCGCGTCGAGCCGCTGTTTTACGAGCCGTTTTTCGCCGCGCTACCGGCGGGTCATCCGCTCGCCAAACGAGAGGTGCTGAAAGTATCGGACATCATGAACGAGAAACTGTTGCTGCTCGACGAAGGCCATTGCCTGCGCGACCAGGCACTCGATGTCTGCGGCACCGGCTCGCGCGGTCGCGAAGAAGTCCGCGCCACCAGCCTGGAAACCCTGCGGCAAATGGTAGGCATGGGACTGGGGCTGACACTGCTGCCCGCACTGGCCGTGGATGCGGGGCCGCACACCAGCAAAAAAACAGTCGAAATCCGCCCGTTCAAATCGCCCCCGCCGGGGCGCACCATCGGCCTGGTCTGGCGTAAACGTGCGCCCTTTCCTGAAACCTTTGAGCGGCTGGCGCAAACCCTTAAAAGCACCCTGCCCAGCGAAGTGGAGCCTGCCTGAATATGTCCGACCTCAACGACCCCCGCGTCTTTTTCGCCGCCGAACGCACCCTCATGGCATGGAACCGCACCGGCCTCACACTGATGGCGTTCGGCTTTGTGCTCGAACGCTTTGGCCTGCTCCTGCACATGCTGCGGCAAGTGCCCAACCATGCAGGCCGCGGCTTTTCGTTCTGGATCGGCATTGCCTTCATTGCCCTGGCTTTGCTGGTCATCAGCTTTTCCATTGTCCAGTTCCGGCGCGTGTTGCGCACATTGAAACCAATTGAAATTCCGGCGCGCTACTGCACCTGGTCGGGTATCGTGATGAATGTATCGGTCGTCCTGCTGGGGATGGCGTTGCTGGTGTATTTGTTTTCTGAGTTGTAATTGCGGCGGGCTTTATAGAACGACGGATCGGCTGGCCGGGGGTTGCCCGGCGGCAAGTCACTTTCTTTTGCTTCGCCAAAAGCAGAGTAACCAAAAAAAAGGCGACCCCACATCCCCGAATTCCCGAATTCCCGAATTCCCGAAGTCTGAATCTGCCGGACGGGCGTCGAAGAACTCGCCCCGCTTGGCTGTTTTGATTTTGTTTTTTTGTGAGCGAAGCAGCGTGGTTGTTGGGGCTTCAGCCCCTTACAACCACGGCATCCCCTTTACGGGGGCTCAAACACCTTCGCCGCTGATCCGCCCGGCAGACTCAGACTTCGGCGTGGCTGAAGGGGGAAAAGTCAAAAGCAAGGGCGGCGGTGACTGGACGAGTTGTGGTTATCATTTGAACTTCACATCCGGCGCAATAACGATTGCGCCCTACGCGGGCTGAAGGAAAGTACGATGTCGAAAATCTTAATCCGGTTCCAGCACATGAGCACTTCGCACTTACAGGCAAAATCCTACGCGAGATCAAATCACTTCCTTCTGGTTCAAAGGTTCAGCTCAGTGTTGTACCGTGACCTAACCTCGCATTCAAGAGGGACGCGCTAAAGCGCGCCCCTTAATTTAACGTTAGGTGCCTTATGCGAGGTAAAGGCATATCGAACCATGCGCATCCAAAGCGGAACCACACTGCTCCGATCTCTCACATCGGCAACGGACGCTCAGAGCCGATGCCAAGCGTTCAAGAAGCACCTTCGTCAAAGCTCGCGGTTCTATCCACCGTCGTTGCCACTATCGCGGCGCTGGTCTCAGCATGGGTAGCCTACAAGCAATTCCAACTTCAAGCTGTGCAAACCTCCATGCAGGCAGAACAGGCCACACTAGCTAAGGAACAGGTGAAGACCCAGGCGCTGCAGGCGTTGCCCGTATTGACGGTTTGGACTTGACCCGTTTCCACGGACAGTTTGAGCTTCTTCATTGAAGCTCACAGACTAACTGTTTTTCGGTGTGGTCAGATTTTTGTTGATGCGTC
>JAYVLR010000246.1:0-2629 GCA_043759395.1 Thiobacillaceae bacterium | reverse complement strand
ACCCCTCCGTCAAGACAATAATGCATCGAGTTTAAGAGGGTAACCTGCTTCATGCAGCGGAACGGCGCTGCCCCGGTTTTCTGTTTCATTTTTTGTTTCTATTGCCGATTGCGTTTTTTCTGGCACAGGGTATTTGTCCACAATCCTTGCGCCGCCGCCACTTGCTGTACGATAAACCTGATCCGGTGTTTCGTAGCCCAGTGATTGGTGCGATCTTGCCGTGTTGTAAAACACGAAGTATTCGGTCAATCCTATCAGCAAGTCAGGCATCGCGGCGTAACCTTTCAGGTACACGTCTTCGTGTTTGACGCTGCGCCATAACCATTCCACAAAAATGTTATCCAGTGCCCGCCCGCGTCCGTCCATGCTGATCGTGATCCCTTTTTTCAACAGCACTCCAGTAAACGCTCCACTGGTGAATTGATGAAACAACTAGCCATTCGACTAGGCGAGCCAACAACGCTCGCCAAGTCGCTGGTTATGGCAGCCCTGATCAGTGTTGAATATCTCAGGCGTACTATATGTCTGCAACGCCTGCTCCAGACAGTCCACACAGAACTCGCTGTCCAGCGTATTCGATAACCGCCACGACAGCACTTTACGCGAGTACCAATCCATCACCGCCACCCGATACACGAACCCGCGCGCCAGGCGGAGGTACGTGATATCCGTGCTCCACACCTGATTGGGGCGAATGATATTCACGCCTCTGAGCAGGTACGGATAAACCTTGTGCTGCGGGTGTGGCCGACTGGTATCCGGCCCCGGTGCCATGCCGGCCAGCCCCAGTATGCCCATCAGCCTTTGCACGCGCTTGCGGTTGATCTTGTGCCCCAAGCCGCGCAGGTAATGCTTGATTTTGCGGCTGCCGTAAAACGGATGCCGGGTGTATTCGGCATCAATCAGTCCCAGTAACGTCAGTTCCTGCTGGTCCGGTTTTGCTGTCCTGTGCGGCGCATAAACCGTAGCGCGGTTGACTCCCGCCAATTCGCATTGCCGGGTCAGCGCCAGGGGTTCGACGGTGCCCACCCATTGCCGGCGGTTTGCTACAGGCTGATTCCGGACTTTTTTACGAAAGACTTTTGTCCGGGCACCCGTTTGAGCCAGTCCAGCTCCATCCTCAGCCGTCCAATCTCGGAGTACAGGCGCTCCGGGCTGGCAGACGGGTCGGCAGGTTTCGGGCCGCGCTGGGCATTAAACAGACCCGATGCCTGCGCTTGCAGCTCTTTCTTCCACAATCCCACTTGCGTCGGATGCACCCCAAACTCCTGGCCAATTTCGTTCACCGTCTTGATGCAACGGATCGCTTCAAGGGCTACTTTGGCCTTGAATTCGCCACTAAAATTCTTGCGCTTTGCTTCGCTCATCACCTGCTCCTCTATTGCAGCAGGCTACCATCTTAATTTATTGTCTGGAAATTGGGGTCCACTATAAGGCGGCAGCGCAGCTACCTAGACAGCATAGAGACACTTAACGTGTTACTACCATTTGAGATTTTTCGAGACCCAATTCTCGCCGCGTTGCAGCCGCTGCACAACGGGATCGCAGATCTTGACAAGAAATACCGAAATAACTGGGTGAGTAAATTCACCCAACCATTTTTTAAAGTACTCCCTACAGCCATGGCGATTCTCCTGTTGGCCATGCTGATGCCAATCGCAATCAAAGCGTTGTTCTATTACGTCATAGCTCCTGCGGCATCGCGTCGAACGGTGATTTGCCTGTTGCCTGACACGACTGGGGCGATTGAGGAAAGAATTACCGATAAGGATGGTGACACTACGCGAACTCCTGTCTCCGCTGTTTCTCAAGTGATCTCCGTAGACGAAGCGCATGAACTCCTGGTTCATCCGGAATTCCTTCAGAGTTCATCTCACAAGGGATTGAAAGACACAAAATGGCTACTCGATTGGGAATATCCATTGAGCAGCTTGGCATCTGGCATGGTCGCCTTAACACGCATCCGTGCAACATCAGATGAGTCGTTTGTAGTTTCCGCAACGAAAGATCCTTTCAGTGAGATCGGCGTAATTTCCATACCTGGTGGATCGGCTATCGTTCTTCAACCGCACAATCTGGTCGGAATTGTCCAACGTAGGGGTCACCCCATCACCATCACGCGTCACTGGCGATTAGGTAGTCTGAATGCTTGGCTGACTCTGCAACTCCGCTACTTGGTCTTTCATGGACCCGCAAAACTGATTGTTAAAGGATGTCGAGGGATCAGGGTCGAGCGCGCAGGGTCTGGACGAGGCGTCAATCAGGCCGCAACGATTGGATTTAGTGCAAATCTCGCCTACTCGACGACGCGTTGTGAAACATTCGCGTCCTACCTCATGGGAAAACAGGAGTTATTTAATGACAACTTCGCAGGGGGACCAGGTTTCTACATCTATGAAGAAATGCCGCATTTCGGCAAGAAAACTGGCATCACCGGTCGTGGACTGGAAGGCATAACCGATACTTTTTTGAAGGTCTTTGGAATCTGATTTTCCAGGGGGACTTTGAGACTTTTGAATTGGCTCAAAACGACACGACCTGTCTGGCACCACGTTCATGATTCCGTCTGGCACATTTTTCATGGAAGGAAATGTCATGTTCTGGGTCTTTCTACTGCATGTTATCCCTG
>JAYVLR010000245.1:0-3141 GCA_043759395.1 Thiobacillaceae bacterium | reverse complement strand
AAAACAAAAGCACTGGAAATGGCCACAGAAGGTTCGCGGCGCAATCCTGATTCAAAGGGGCTAAAACGTCGCTATACGGAGCTGGGCGGCAAGCTGCCTGCCCCCATCAAGACTGCTCCGGTTGAAGCCCAGGCGGCCAAACCGGACGAGGCGGTCGCGCCCACTCCCACTCCAGCGAGTCCAGCCGAACCCGCTACAGATCGACCGACGACTGTGGCGCCTGTTGCAGAACCCGTCGCCTCACCCAAAATCAGCGCGCCGAAAAATCCCTATTGCCGGTTCTGCCCGGATTAAAAGACCGGACGGGTGTGAGGCCGCAGGCCGCGGCATACGATTCCATCCCGCCTTGCGGGACTTCAGCGCGCAGTGGATCGGAGTCCCCTTGTGGGGCGATCCAGTATCCGTGCCTGTCGCCGACGATTGACCGACGTGTTTACGCGCGCAAAAATCCTTGCAAGCGTTCCCACAGCTCGGCTTTCACATCGGCATGTTGTTCTGACACGTCGTGCTGGCAGGCGGGATCGCTATTCAGGTCGAACAGGCGCAGCAATCACTGCACCGGCTGAAGATTGCTTAGGTACCTGTGGACTTCGATTTGCTATTGGTGCTCGGCAAAAAGTACCTGAGCAATAGCTTGAAATGCTTGAACTGGGGGGATAGTAAAATGGAACGAAGCAGGGTTTGGAGCCCCAGCCATTTGCTCTTGTCCCGAAGAAAGTTGGCCTTGGTGAAGTAATTTTCGGCAAGATGGGACTCGATACGTTTGACCTGATCTGTCGCTTCCTCTTGTTTACGGCGGAAATGCCTCATGAGTGCTTGGGCTGACTCCAAGCCATTGTCGATCTGTCTCAGCACCGCTTGATCGTGATCTAGGCCAGATGGCCAACCGAAGTTGCTTCCATGAATTCGCCAATATGTTGCCGGTTCTTTTGTCAGGGCTATCTTGCACATAGTGGATGCTTTTATTGTCCAGCTCGATTCTGAAAAAAGTCCGCTTTCGTCAAATCCACCCACGATATTCCAGGCACCTCTGCGAGCTGCGGGCCTTTGAAAGTCGATGGGGACGGAATGCAGAAGTTCAGAGAACAGATTGTCGTTGAACAGGTAAAGTCCATTGGATTCCAGCGGGGAAACGCGTTGGAGAATTTTATCAATCGCCTTCTTTCTGTTTTCAGCAGGATTTGTGGCATAAGGTCCGAATGGCTCGACTCCCAGGAACAAACAATCGAGATCGGGTCGACTGGTAAACGCCTCGTCTATCTTTTCCAATGCCGTGGGGGCAAGAAGGTCGTCATCATCCAGGAGGGTAATGATTTCGCCCGTTGCGGCTTTGATACCCGCGTTTTTTGCGCATGCGACGCCGCAGGGTTTGTCGTGTCTGAGAAAGATGGCATTGCGACCTAAATGGACCTTCAACTGATCGAGAGGTATGGCAGGGCTGGATCCGTCATCCACAATCACAGCTTCCCAGTTCAGATGGGTTTGTGCCGCGATGCTCTCGACGGCTTCCAATAATAAGTCTGGTCGGTTGTGGGCGGGAATGACGACGGAGATTTTCATCTGCATTTATCCTATTTTGTGCGGACTGTACACATATCCCCGCTGGCGTGGTGAACGCCTGCGTTTTTGGTGGCCACTATGCCCAGACTTGTGGGATGGCGGACCAATTGGAACCGCTCACCCAGGACATTGCGAATATCATTGGCGCTCAGTGGCGGGTTGGAGCCGTCGTCGATGAGTACAACCTCCCAATCTCCATGGGGCTGACGAACAACACTCGGCAGCCCTTCGGTAAGTAGTTGAGGCCGGTTAAAAGCAGGGATGGCGACGGAGGCCGGCATGGCAGGTGTTGCAGTCCTCAAGGCTTTAAAGATTCGAGGAATGTTGAAAAATAAGTCAGGTCCTTCATGTTTAAGATATGTGCCCTGTTACGGCTCAGATCGTTATACGTCAGTTTGGCAATTTCGCTTTCCGTATAGTCAAGAAATTCTTGGGCCGGTCTGCGCGTCAATATGGCTATGCCATAAACGCAATCGAGGGTAAACACATTTAGGTCTTTTCGTAGCGAGCGCAAATGGGCGATAGACTTCCATACGTCGCCATTCCATTCCTTCTGCTCCAAGGCCTTGGTGGGGTTTCCAGCTGCTTCCGACGATGGATTACAGTCATCGATAATGATTACCCCGTCATCTTGTAGGTAGAGCAAAGAGTTTTCTATGTCTCGCAGCGATTGCTGGTACGTGTGAAGTCCGTCCACAAATACGACATCGAGTCTGCGGCGGGATAACATCGTCACATGGTCGCTGAAGAACTGGTCGCTCGGCATCTCGTAATATTCATTGAAGAGATTGCTCCAGTTCCAGCGCAACCACTTGAGCTTGGCCTGCCAAGGGATCAGGAAGCTGGGGTCCACCGCCATCTTTTTGGCGGCCTTTATATGCAGGAAGGTATCGCCGCTCTGTACGCCTATCTCCAGATAATGCCTTGCCCGTTTTCTATCAATGACGTTCTGTATTATTTCATGTCTTTTCATTGCGAATTCCCCTGCTTGTAAATTTGGAGTAATGGTCAAATAACTAGGCTTGACTTGTTTTAAGGTGTGCCGCAATACTCTCGACGACTTCCAGTAATAAGTCTGGTCGGTTGTGGGCGGGCATGAAGACGGAGATTTTCATCTGCATGTATCCTGTTTTGTGCGTACTGTACACATATTGACCCGGCAAGGTTGTGTCAATTATTGCCCCCTTGTTTATCCGTTTGGTAACGATATTGAAGGGAGCCAATTCTGCTTTAGCAGTTTGTTGAACTGCTTATTGGCGGGCACACGGCAGGTCCGCCGCGATGATCCCCTGCAAGCGTTCCCACAGATCGGCTTTCACATCGGCATACTGTTCCGACACATCGTGCTGGCAGGCGGGATCGTTATCCAAATCGAACAGGCGCAGTAGATAGCCGGATTCGAGCGGTTGATACACCAGCTTCCAGCGCCCGCGGCGGATCATCCGGTCTTTGGCGGCAAGAATGGCCGTGGAGTATTCAGGCTTGATCGCCAGGGTTCCACTGGCGCGGTCGGGCACTTCCATCAGTTCCAGCAGATCCGGGTAGCGCAGGTGGGTATCGGGCAGGCCGGGAATGTCGGCG
>JAYVLR010000244.1:0-8118 GCA_043759395.1 Thiobacillaceae bacterium | reverse complement strand
GGT
Organism: Thiobacillaceae bacterium; assembly: GCA_043759395.1. GTDB lineage: Bacteria > Pseudomonadota > Gammaproteobacteria > Burkholderiales > Thiobacillaceae > Thiobacillus. The sequence goes on along the minus strand of JAYVLR010000244.1, from coordinate 8,115 downwards.
GATCGCCGCAGTCAAGGTGGTCTTGCCGTGGTCAACGTGCCCAATCGTCCCTACGTTTACGTGCGGTTTGGTCCGCTCGAATTTTTCCTTAGCCATGAATCCTGCTCCTTGAAATCAAAATTGTTTCTTAACCAAAATATGGGTGATTACTTCTTCGCAATCACAGCCTCAGCGACACTCTTGGGTGCCTCGGTATAGTGCTTGAACTCCATCGAGTACGTGGCGCGGCCTTGCGACATTGAGCGCAGATCAGTCGAATAACCGAACATCTCGGCCAACGGAACCTCTGCCCTAACCAACTTGACACCGTTCGCGTCGTCCATACCCTGAATGATGCCGCGGCGCCGGTTAAGGTCGCCCATCACATCACCCATATAGTCTTCCGGCGTCTCCACCTCGACTGCCATCATCGGCTCCAGTAGAACCGGAGTCGCCTTACGCATACCGTCCTTGAAGGCCATAATTGCTGCCAGCTTGAATGCCAACTCAGACGAGTCAACGTCGTGATAAGAGCCATCAAACAGCGTGACCTTAACGTCAACCACGGGGAAGCCCGCCAGCACGCCATTAGTCAAAGCCTCGCGCAAGCCCTTTTCGACAGCCGGAATGTATTCACGCGGCACCGATCCTCCCTTGATCGCATCGATGAATTCGAATCCTTTGCCAGCCTCATTCGGACCCATCTTGATCCAGACATGGCCGTACTGACCTTTGCCGCCCGACTGCTTGGCATGCTTTCCTTCCTGCTCGACTTCCTTCTTGATCGCTTCGCGATAGGCCACTTGCGGCGCACCGACGTTGGCCTCTACGCCGAACTCGCGACGCATCCGGTCAACCAGAATCTCCAGGTGCAACTCACCCATCCCGGACATAATGGTCTGGCCGGTTTCTTCGTCTGTGCGCACCCGGAAAGACGGATCTTCCTGCGCCAAACGCCCTAAAGCGATACCCATTTTTTCCTGATCGACCTTGGTCTTCGGTTCTACCGCGACGTGAATCACCGGTTCGGGGAAAATCATGCGCTCAAGCGTAATCGGGTCGTTCAGGTCGCACAGCGTATCGCCTGTTGTGCAGTCTTTCAGACCCACGGCCGCCGCGATGTCACCCGCGCGCACCTCCTTGATTTCCTCACGTTGATTGGCGTGCATCTGCAGAATACGACCCAGACGCTCCTTGCGGCCCTTAATTGGGTTGTAGATGGTGTCGCCCGATTTGACCACACCGGAATACACACGGAAAAAGATCAACTGCCCCACATACGGGTCGGTCGCCACCTTGAACGCCAGCGCGGAAAATTTTTCGTCGTCAGAAGGTCTACGTTCACCCCGGCTGCCGTCATCAAGCTCACCCTTAACCGGCAGAATATCCGTGGGTGCGGGCATGAATTCAACCACTCCATCCAGCATGGCCTGCACGCCCTTGTTCTTGAAGGCGCTGCCACACATCATGGGCACTATTTCGCTGGCGATAGTACGGGTACGCAAACCCAGCTTGATATCCTCGACAGAGAGATCACCCTCTTCGAGATATTTGTTCATCATTTCTTCTGAACTCTCGGCAGCGGCCTCCACCATGGTTTCGCGCCACTTTTTGCACGTCTCAAGCAAGTCCTCGGGAATCTCGCGCAGGTCAAATTTCATGCCCAGACTGGCTTCGTCCCAATAAATCGCTTTCATGCGAATCAGGTCGACTACGCCTTCAAATTTTTCTTCCGCTCCGATTGGCACCTGAACCGGGATCGGGTTCGCCTTCAGACGCAGACGCATCTGGTCGTAGACCTTGAAGAAGTCAGCACCCTGGCGATCCATCTTGTTGACGAATGCCAGGCGCGGCACGCCATATTTATTCGCCTGACGCCATACGGTTTCTGATTGCGGCTGCACCCCACCCACGGCGCAATAAACCATGCAGGCGCCATCCAGCACGCGCATGGAGCGCTCAACTTCAATGGTGAAATCGACGTGTCCGGGCGTGTCGATAATATTGATGCGATGCTCGGGGTAATTGCCGTCCATGCCTTTCCAGAAACAGGTTGTGGCTGCGGATGTAATCGTAATGCCGCGCTCCTGCTCCTGCTCCATCCAGTCCATGGTGGCGGCGCCATCATGCACCTCGCCGATCTTGTGCGACACGCCGGTATAGAACAGCACACGTTCGGTGGTGGTGGTTTTGCCAGCGTCAATATGGGCAGAAATGCCGATATTGCGATAGCGTTCGATAGGAGTCGCGCGCGCCACGGTGTATACCTGAAAATATCTTGATGTTAAAAATTGTTGTTAGAAACGGAAATGCGAGAAGGCTTTGTTAGCCTCGGCCATACGGTGGACTTCCTCACGTTTTTTTACCGCGCCGCCGCGGCCTTCTGCAGCATCCAGCAATTCACCGGCGAGGCGTGCATCCATGGATTTTTCGCCGCGCTTGCGGGCAGCATCCTTCAGCCAGCGCATCGCCAACGCAGTACGGCGGCTGGCGCGAACCTCGACCGGCACCTGGTAGTTGGCACCCCCCACACGGCGGCTTTTAACTTCCACCAGCGGGCGGGCTTTGTTCAGCGCCTCACCAAACACCTCTATCGGATCTTTACCGGATTTTTTGGTGATCTGCTCAAAAGCGCCGTAAACAATGCGCTCAGCGACAGATTTCTTGCCGCTCGACATGACAACGTTCATGAATTTTGAAACTTCCTGATTCGCATATTTAGGATCGGGCAGAATTTCACGTTTGGGGACTTCGCGACGACGAGGCATAGGTTCTCAGTCTCTCAATAATTAGGGGTTAGGCCTTTTTGGGCCGCTTGGCGCCGTACTTGGAGCGCGATTGTTTACGGTCTTTCACGCCTGAAGTATCCAGGCTGCCGCGAACCGTGTGGTAACGCACGCCCGGCAAGTCTTTGACACGACCGCCACGCACCAAAACTACCGAGTGCTCTTGCAGGTTGTGGCCTTCGCCGCCGATATAGCTGATAACCTCGAAACCGCTGGTCAATTTGACCTTGCAAACCTTGCGCAACGCAGAGTTCGGCTTTTTAGGTGTGGTGGTATACACACGGGTACAAACGCCACGACGCTGCGGGCAGGCATTCAAGGCCGGGACCTTGCTTTTTTCGACCGGTGCCTGACGTGGCTTACGGATCAGCTGGTTAATGGTTGGCATGTCTGAATTTCCAGGGTAATCGAATCAAAATTACAATTATTTCAATGAAATACTTTAAGCGGAGAGAACGCTTTCGCCCCGCCATAAATAACGATAGTAAAAACGTATCCCGCCGTCATTAAAAACGAGGGGTGAAAGCCTTTACACCGTCATTAAGAACGGGGCGGCACTGCCGCCCCGTCAGCAAATTAAAGCTCCGGAACAAATGCCCGGAAAAAGACGCGTGATTCTATTGGAGTCACCCGCCCATGTCAAGCGAGCTCTTGATTCTCGACCGGAGTTTCCGCACCAGGCTCCATCAGGTGCATCGCGCCCAAATCCTCGCCCGCCGCCTGGCGTCGGCGAGTATTGTGGAACGCCAGCCCCGTGCCCGCAGGAATCAGACGACCCACAATGACGTTTTCTTTCAAGCCACGAAGTTCGTCGCGTTTGCCCATGATCGCAGCCTCGGTCAGCACACGGGTGGTTTCCTGGAACGATGCGGCCGAGATGAAGGAATCGGTCGACAACGAAGCTTTGGTGATGCCTAGCAAGACCGGCGTATACACCGCTGGCTCCTTACCCGCCGCGACCATGTCATCGTTCAACTGCAACACTTCAGAGCGCTCCACCTGCTCGCCCGGAATGAGCGTGGTATCGCCCGGATCGACCACATACACGCGGCGTAACATCTGGCGCACAATCACTTCGATATGCTTGTCGTTGATCTTCACGCCTTGCAGACGATAAACCTCTTGCACTTCGTCAGTGATGTAGCGCGCCAGCGTTTCGACCCCCTTCAATCGCAAAATATCGTGCGGGTCAAACGAGCCGTCAACAATCATTTCGCCCTTCTGGACAATCTGCCCATCGTGTGCGGTGACGTGCTTTTCTTTCGTAATCAGATACTCGTGCGGTGCGCCGTCCATATCGGTAATGACCAGACGCTGCTTCGCCAGCGTGCCCTTACCGAACGAAACGGTACCGGTCACTTCAGCCAACACCCCCGCATCTTTGGGAATTCGCGCTTCAAACAGCTCAGCCACTCGCGGCAGACCGCCAGTAATATCACGCGTTTTGGAAGTTTCCTGCGGAATACGTGCAAGCACGTCGCCCACGGCCACATCCTGGCCATTTTTCACGGTCAGAATCGAGCCGATCTGGAAGGTGATATTGACTGGCAACTCCGTGCCCGCCATTTTCACTTCCTTGCCTGACTCATCCAGCAATTTAACCTGCGGACGCACACCCTTGGCCGCACTGCTAGCTTTACGCTTGGGATCAACCACCACCAGGGTAGACAAGCCCGTCACATCGTCCAACTGTTTGGCCACGGTCACGCCCTCTTCGACGTTCTCGAAGCGGACATTTCCCGCGTATTCCGTAATAATCGGACGAGTGTGCGGGTCCCACGTTGCCAACACCGCACCCGCCTTGATTTTCGCGCCTGCGGACACCAGCAGTGTCGCGCCATACGGCAATTTGTGACGCTCGCGCTCGCGGCCATTGTCATCGTTGATAATCAACTCGCCGTTACGCGAAATCGCGATCAGTTCTTTGCGCGCATTAGTCACATAGCGGATACCGGCGGAATACTGCACCGTACCATTCGATTTGGCATCAAGCTGGCTCGCTGCCGCCGCACGCGATGCCGCGCCACCAATGTGGAACGTCCGCATGGTGAGCTGCGTACCCGGTTCGCCAATCGACTGCGCCGCGATCACACCAATCGCCTCGCCGACGTTGACAAGGTAGCCGCGCCCCAGATCACGCCCATAGCAATGAGCGCACAAACCATAGCGGGTTTCACAGGTCAGCGGCGTACGCACTTTGACCTCGTCGATACCGACCGACTCGATCATATCGACCACGTCTTCACTCAGCAGCGTACCGGCCACAAATAGAGTTTCCTGGGTTTCCGGGTGAACCACATCAAACGCTGCCACCCGCCCGAGCACGCGATCGCGCAAGGTTTCGACCACTTCGCCGCCCTCGACCAAAGCGCGCACCACCATGCCTTCGGTCGTGCCGCAATCGTTTTCGGTAATCACCAGATCCTGCGTCACATCGACCAGACGACGCGTCAGATAACCCGAGTTCGCGGTCTTCAAGGCCGTATCTGCGAGGCCCTTACGCGCGCCGTGCGTCGAAATAAAGTATTGCAACATGTTGAGGCCTTCACGGAAGTTCGCCGTGATTGGCGTCTCGATAATCGAGCCATCCGGTTTCGCCATCAGGCCGCGCATCCCTGCCAGCTGTCGAATCTGCGCAGCCGATCCGCGCGCGCCCGAGTCAGCCATCATGTAAATGGCGTTAAAGGATTCCTGTGTCACTTCCTTGCCGTGGCGGTCAATCACTTTCTCGCTACCCAACTGCGTCATCATGGCCTTGGCCACGGCATCACCTGCCCGGCCCCAGATGTCGACCACTTTGTTGTAGCGTTCGCCCTGGGTCACCAGACCCGATGTGTACTGCGCCTCGATCTCTTTCACTTCCGATTCGGCCGCATCCAGAATCTGATGCTTTTCTTTCGGGATCAACATATCCTTGACCGCGATCGACATGCCTGAGCGCGTTGCGTACGTAAATCCGGTATACATCAGCTTGTCAGCCAGCAATACCGTTTCACGCAGACCGCAGCGGCGGAAGCTGGCATTGATGAGTTTGGAAATTTCCTTCTTCTTCAGTGCTTTGTCGATATAACTGAACGGCAAACCCGCCGGCAAAATCTCGGATAACAGGGCGCGGCCTACGGTAGTCTCGACCCGGCGCACCACTTCGACGCGGTTTTTGTCCGCGTCCAGCGTTGCTTCCTTGATCCGCACCGTAACCCGCGCGTGCAACTCAACCACACGGTTATCGTAAGCTCGGCGCGCCTCGGTCACGTCGGCAAACATCATGCCTTCGCCTTTGGCGTTCACTTTTTCGCGGGTCATGTAATACAAACCCAGCACGATATCCTGCGATGGCACGATGATCGGCTCGCCGTTTGCAGGCGACAGCACGTTATTCGATGCCAGCATCAACGTGCGGCACTCCGTCTGCGCTTCCAGCGACAAGGGCACATGAACCGCCATCTGGTCGCCGTCGAAGTCGGCGTTGAACGCTGCGCACACCAGCGGATGCAACTGAATCGCTTTGCCTTCGATCAGCACCGGTTCAAACGCCTGAATCCCCAGGCGGTGCAGCGTCGGCGCACGGTTCAACATCACCGGATGCTCGTGGATAACCTCTTCCAGCAAGTCCCAGACAATCGGCTCTTCGTCTTCCACCATTTTCTTGGCGGCCTTGATCGTCGTAGCCAGTCCCAGCACTTCCAGGCGGTTAAAGATGAAAGGCTTGAACAATTCGAGCGCCATTTTCTTCGGCAGACCGCACTGATGCAGCTTCAGTGCGGGGCCCACCACGATGACGGAACGCCCTGAATAGTCGACGCGCTTGCCCAGCAAGTTCTGACGGAAACGACCGCTCTTGCCCTTGATCATGTCGGCCAGCGATTTGAGCGGGCGCTTGTTTGCGCCAGTCATGGCCTTGCCGCGACGACCATTGTCAAGCAGGGAGTCAACCGACTCTTGCAGCATGCGCTTTTCGTTGCGCACGATGATTTCTGGCGCTTTCAGTTCAAGCAGCCGCTTCAAACGATTATTGCGGTTGATCACGCGGCGATAAAGGTCGTTCAGATCCGATGTCGCGAAACGACCACCATCGAGCGGCACCAGCGGACGCAATTCGGGCGGCAGCACCGGCAGCACTTCCAGAATCATCCATTCGGGTTTGATCCCGGACTTCTGGAAACCTTCAAGAATCTTCAGGCGCTTGGAGTATTTTTTCAGTTTGGTATCGGAACCCGTTTTGGTAATATCCGAACGCAGCGTTTCCACTTCAGTACGCAGGTCAAGCGAACGCAATAGCTCACGCACCGCTTCCGCACCCATCAACGCCTTGAACTCGTCGCCATATTCTTCCATTTTGGCGATGTAGTCTTCTTCGGTCATCAGCTGACCGCGCTTGAGCGGAGTCATGCCCGGCTCGACCACGACGAACCCTTCGAAATACAGCACGCGTTCGATATCGCGCAACGTCATGTCGAGCACCATGCCCAGACGCGACGGCAACGACTTCAGGAACCAGATATGCGCGACTGGCGAGGCCAGCTCGATATGCCCCATGCGCTCGCGGCGCACCTTGGACAAGGTGACTTCAACGCCGCACTTCTCGCAAATCACGCCACGGTGCTTCAGGCGCTTGTACTTGCCGCACAGGCATTCGTAATCCTTGACCGGGCCAAAAATCTTGGCGCAGAACAGGCCATCGCGCTCCGGCTTGAAGGTGCGGTAGTTGATCGTCTCGGGCTTCTTCACTTCCCCGTACGACCACGAGCGGATCTTCTCCGGGGAGGCGAGGCCGATGCGGATGGCGTCGAACTCTTCTTCCTGGGTGACCTGCTTGAACAGATCGAGCAATGCTTTCATTACGTATTCTCCTGGTGGCTAGGGATGTTTCCTGGGCCGCGCCTGGCGGACAGGATTGCGCTCTCTAGCTATCAATAACGCTCGAGGTCGATGTCGATCGCGAGGCTGCGAATCTCCTTGACCAGCACGTTGAACGACTCGGGCATGCCCGCCTCGATCTTGTGCTCGCCCTTCACGATGTTCTCGTAGACCTTGGTACGGCCCTGCGTGTCGTCCGACTTGACGGTGAGCATCTCCTGCAGCGTGTAGGCCGCGCCGTACGCTTCCAGCGCCCAGACCTCCATCTCGCCGAAGCGCTGGCCGCCGAACTGCGCCTTGCCGCCCAGCGGCTGCTGGGTGACGAGCGAGTAGGGGCCGGTGGAGCGGGCGTGCATCTTGTCGTCGACGAGGTGGGCCAGCTTCAGGATGTAGATCTGGCCGACGGTCACCTCTTGCTGGAACCGCTTGCCCGACCGCCCGTCGAAGAGCGTGGTCTTGCCCGAGCGGGGCATCTTCGCCTCGTGGAGCAGCG
>JAYVLR010000243.1:0-3668 GCA_043759395.1 Thiobacillaceae bacterium | reverse complement strand
AGTACCAACTTGCAATAGCGCTACGAACCTGTGAGACAGACCGCCCACGTATTAAATCAATCGTGGCATGGGCGTGGATCGTTAATGCACTATTCAATTCAGTAGTGTCCGGTTAAATTGTCTCATACAGGCTGCAAAGCCAATACTGATAATGGTTTCGAGCGATTCATGGGTGTCCACGATTTGAATTTCAATTTGCACATTTGCGATGCTTCCGGTTTTGGTGAACCCGGGATGAAGCATGAACGTAGGCAAGACACTGTTTGCGCAAGTCATGGAGTACGTCCCATGGAAGACCTTTGGCCGCATCATCGACCGTCATGGCGGCGATGCGGGGGTGCGCACCTTGGACTGCGCCGACTTGTTTCGCGTCATGGCCTTTTCGCAATTGACCTGGCGCGAGTCTTTGCGCGACATCGAGGTTTGCCTGACGGCCAACCAAGCCAAGCTGTTTCACATGGGTCTGCGTGGCGTGCCTGCCCGCTCCACGCTTTCGGACGCGCTGAATCAGCGCGACTGGCGAATTTATCATGCGCTGGCGATGCGCCTGATTGCGCGCGCCCGCGATCTTTACGCCCGCGAATCGACTGGCCTGGAACTCGATGCGACGGTCTATGCGCTGGACTCGACCACCATCGACCTGTGCTTGAGTCTGTTCGACTGGGCACCGAATCGCCGCACCAAGGCGGCGGTGAAGATGTACACGCTGTTGGACTTGCGCGGCAACATTCCAAGCTTCATCCACATCAGCGACGGCAAGATGAGCGGCATCAAAGTGCTCGACCTCTTGCCCGTCGAAGCGGGTGCGTTTTACGTGATGGATCATGGCTATCTGGATTTCGGCAGACTCTTCAAGCTGCATCAGGTCGGCGCGTTCTTCGTGACCCGCGCCAAACGCGGCATGAACGCCCGGCGCGTGTACTCGGCCAAGACCGACCGAACCACGGGCGTGATCTGCGATCAGGCGATTCACCTCAATGGTTTTTACGTGGCGAAGAATTATCCCGAGCACTTGCGGCGCATCCGCTTCAAAGACCCGGAGTCGGGAAAAACGCTGGTGTTTCTGACCAACAACACAACGCTGCCGCCCTTGACCATTGCCGCGTTGTACAAGAGTCGCTGGCAAGTGGAGCTGTTCTTCAAATGGATCAAGCAGCATCTGCGTATCAAGCGTTTTCTGGGGACAAGCGAGAACGCGGTGAAGACGCAAATTTGGTGCGCGGTGTCCACCTACGTGCTGATCGCCATCGTCAAAAAGGAGCTTCACCTGAATGCCTCGCTCTACACTTTGTTACAGATTCTGTCGGTCTCGGTTTTCGAGAAAACCCTTATTTCATGCGCCCTGCAGCCCGATACCAACAGAACCGTTCCACCGTCAACAGATAACCAACTGATTTTGTTTGATTTTTAACCGGACACTACTGTATTCAATTAGAAATTAAATTTGGCATACAATGCCTCCCAAATTATGATGACACTGCCTTTCCCTGCCTTTTTGTTGCGGCTCGTTGCACTGGCGCTGATGTTATTGCCTGCGATCAGTCACGCCGCAGACTGGGATATCGACCAGCTCATGCACGGCCTGGCGCAGACGCGTTCCAGCCACGCCCGCTTTGTCGAAACAAAAAACATCGCGATGCTCGATGAACCGGTGGAGTCCTCCGGCGAGCTGTTCTACAGCGCACCGGACCGTTTTGAAAAACGCACCCTCAAACCCAGACGCGAAACCCTGTTGGTGGACGGCGGCGCGCTGGCGATTGAGCGCGGGCGCAAAAAATATCGGCTGCAATTGCAGGATTACCCGGAGCTGGCGGCTTTCATCGACAGCATACGCGGCACGCTGGCGGGCGACCGCCGTGCGCTGGAACGCAATTACCGGCTGAGTCTGGAGGGCAACGCCGAACACTGGACACTGCAACTTTTGCCAACCCATGAAAAAATGCAGGCCGTGATAAAACTGATCCGTATCACCGGTGCGCGCGACGATGTACGCAGCATCGAAATCACTCAAACCGATGGGGACAGTTCGCTGATGCTGATCGAAAAATTGGCCGCGCCGTGAGGCCAGCTTCAACGCGGCGCGGCGGGACAGCGATCGCGCTGTGGCTGGCGTTTATCCTTGTCTGCGGCATCATCATCAGTCGCAGCCAGTTCACCACCGATCTATCGGCATTTTTGCCGCGCAGCCCCACCCCCGAGCAGCAACTGCTGCTCGAGCAGATCACCGATGGTCTGGCCTCGCGGCTGATTCTGGTAGGCATATCGGGCAGCGATGCACCCACGCGTGCCGGGCTTTCCAAACAGGTTGCGCAGCGCCTGCGCGCCGACCCGGCTTTTATCAGCGTCAATAACGGCGAGCCGGTCAGCGCCGAGCGCGACCGTGCTTTTCTGTTCAACAATCGCTATCTGCTGAGTCCTGCTGTGATGCCCGCACGCTTCAGCGTCGACGGTCTGCATGCTGCCATAGGCGAGAGCATAGACCTGCTCGCCTCACCTGCAGGATTACTGGTCAAGTCGCTGCTGCCGCGCGATCCGACCGGTGAAATGGTGCAATTGCTCGACCAGCTCAACAGCGGCAGTCGCCCGCAACTGGTTGAAGGTACATGGGCTTCACGCGACGGCGCGCGCGCCTTGATGCTGATGCAAACGCGCGCCTCGGGCACCGATATCGATGCCCAGCAGCGCGCGATGGCCGCCATCCGGCAAGCGTTTGACACGGCAGCCCGCGCCACCCCTGCCGCCACACTGGTGATGACCGGCCCCGGCGTGTTTTCGGTGACTTCCCGCGATACGATCAAAAGCCAGGTCAGCCGCCTGTCGATCATCAGCGTGGTCCTCATCGCGGCGCTACTACTACTGGTATATCGTTCTTTCAGCGCGCTGGCATTGGGTTTTTTGCCGGTCGTCAGCGGCGCGCTGGCAGGCGTCGCCGCAGTCAGTCTGGGCTTTGGCACGGTGCACGGCATCACCCTGGGATTTGGCACCGCGCTGATCGGCGAGGCGGTGGATTATTCGATCTATCTGTTTGTGCAATCCGAACAGGAGGGTGCAGACCAGCAGCACTGGATCCAGCGTTTCTGGCCCACCATTCGCCTCGGTGTGCTGACATCGATATTCGGTTTTGCTTCGCTGTTGCTGTCGGGTTTTCCGGGGCTGGCGCAACTTGGCCTGTATTCGATTGCCGGCCTGATCGTGGCCGCCGCAGTGACCCGTTACGTGTTACCGCATTTGCTGTCGGCCAATTTTCGTATTCATGATGTATCGGCTATCGGTCAGGCGCTATCTCGCGTAGTACAGCGCGCCGCTGCCTTGCGCTGGGCGGCCGCGATGCTGTTGCTGGCGGCCTGCGCCATCCTCGTGATCAACCGCGACCATTTATGGAACGACAAAATAGCTTCGTTAAGCCCGGTTTCGCAAGCGGATATAGCGCTGGATGCGAGCCTGCGCGCCGACATGGGCGCGCCGGATGTGCGTTATCTGGTGGTGGTCTCGGGTACTAACCAGGAAACCGTATTGCGCTCCGCCGAACAGGTTTCCACGGTGCTGCAAACGCAAGTCGATCAAGGCGAGCTCGCCGGATTTGAAAGCCCCAGCCGGTATCTTCCCAGCATTGCGGCGCAGCGCGCACGCCAGGCTGGCCTGCCCGCCTCCACCGTGCTGGAAACGCG
>JAYVLR010000242.1:0-7449 GCA_043759395.1 Thiobacillaceae bacterium | reverse complement strand
CCTGTGCATTTTTGGGGCTGGGCATGATCTTGCTGCCCGCCTGCGCCCCTCACTTTGTCGTGCTCATGACGCTCGGCTATATCCTGATTTTGACGAGTATTGACTGGCGCTGGTCCCGCATAAACCATGAACTTTAATCCACGCACGCTGGCCGTCATCCTGCACGATATTGCCGCCGCGATTCTCGCCTGGCTGGGCGCGTACTGGCTGCGGCTGAATCTTTCCTTAACGCCAGATTATCTCGATGCCGCACTCGCCACCCTGGTCTGGGTGGTGCCTTTGCAGGCGCTGGTGTTTTGGCGCTTTGGACTGTATCGCGGCATCTGGCGGTTTGCCAGCCTGCCCGACCTCAAGCGCATCATGCTGGCGGTGGGTTTAGCTGCGCTGATGATTCCACTGGGTTTGTTTGTATTCCGCATAAGCGTGGTGGTGCCGCGCTCGGTGTTGATTCTTGATCCGCTGCTGCTCATTCTGCTGATGGGAGGCAGCCGTTTGGCCTATCGCGCCTGGAAAGAACACCGGCTGTCCGGCGTGCTGCATCTAAACAGCAAACCCGTGCTGGTGGCCGGCGCGGGTTCCGCCGCCGATTTTTTGCTGCGCGAGCTGGCGCGCAATCCTTCCGGCTTTCGCGTCGTCGGGCTGCTCGACGACAGCAGCAACAAACAGGGGCGGCTGATCCAGGGTATTCCCGTCCTCGGCACGCTGGAGTCGGCGGCCATCCATGCGCAGAAAATGCAGGTGGACGATGTCATTCTGGCGCTGCCTTCTGCCGCACACGAGGTACGCAGGCGCATCACCCAAATCTGCACCGATGCCCAGTTAAACGTCTTGACCGTGCCCTCACTCGAAGACCTGGTAGCCGGGCGCGTGTCCGTATCCAGCCTGCGCGCAATCGAGCTGGAAGACCTGCTTGGGCGCGACCCGATCACGCTGGACGAGTCCGGCCTGCATCAATTACTCACCGGCCATGCCGTGCTGGTGACGGGTGCGGGCGGCTCAATCGGCTCAGAGCTGTGCCGCCAGATTGCCCGGTTTGCGCCGCGCAAACTGGTGCTGTTCGAACTCTCTGAATATGCGCTGTACGCGATGGAGCAGGAGTTCTCGCAGCATTTCCCGACACTTGAAATCGTCCCGCTGATCGGTGACGTCAAAAACGCCAGCCGGGTCAACCAGATCATGGCCGAACATCGCCCGGCGGTGGTTTTTCATGCTGCCGCTTACAAACACGTGCCGCTGATGGAAGACCATAACGCTTGGGAAGCGATGCGCAACAATGTGCTGGGGACGCAGATTGTCGCGGCGGCGGCCAAGGCCAACCAGGTCGCCAAGTTCGTCATGATTTCCACCGACAAGGCTGTCAATCCCACCAACGTCATGGGCGCGACCAAACGGCTGGCGGAAATGACCTGTCAGGCGATGCAGGATGGCCAAACTTTGAATCAACCCAACGGCACGCGCTTTGTTTCAGTCCGTTTTGGCAATGTGCTCGGCTCGTCCGGCAGCGTGATTCCAAAATTCCAGAAACAGATCGAAGCAGGCGGACCGGTGACGGTGACGCATCCCGACATCACACGCTTCTTCATGTCTATCCCCGAGGCCGCGCAACTCGTGCTGCAAGCGGGCTGGATGAGCGAGGGCGGCGAAATCTACGTGCTCGACATGGGCGAGCCAGTCAAAATCGCCGAGCTGGCCAAGCTGATGATCCGCCTGTCCGGCAGCGACGAAAACAAAATTCGTATCGAATACACCGGCCTGCGCCCCGGCGAAAAACTCTACGAAGAATTGCTGGCCGACAGCGAATCGACGCTGCCCACGCCGCACCCCAAACTCTACATTGCCCGCGCCCGCATCGCCGATGCAGCACACATACAGCGCTGCCTGGACTGGCTGATGTCTGCCGAGATGGCGGATGAATCGCAAGTCAAAGCACGCTTGCAGGAATGGATACCCGAATACCAGCCGCAGTCCTCAACGCCAATTCACGCCCACTAAAAACCGCTTATGAAATCCTTGTTGCTCCCCACTTCGTGGGCGCCTGCCGTCCTCGCCTGGTCGTTTTTGCTGCTGCTGCCATTCGGCCGATCTTCCGAGCTGCCCTTCCTGATCATGGCCATCCTCGGCGGCATGCTGGTCTGGCAGCATGGCAAACAGGCGGCGTGGCAAGGCGGCGCAAAAACCTTCAGCCTGCTGTTTCTGTGCATCTGGATTCCGGTTGCGCTGTCGGTGCCCGACTCGCTGTGGTTCAGCAAATCGCTCAGCACCGCGCTCACTTATCCGCGCATTTATTTTGCCGGCATCTACCTGATCTGGATGCTGCGCGAAGACCTCATCCGCCGACGTCTGCTCAAACTGTCGGCCTGGCTCATGCTGTTCTGGGTGGTCGATGCCTTGATCCAGGCCGTCGCAGGCTACGACCTGCTTGGCTACGCCTACCCTGAACGCCTCAACGGCCTATACGGCCCGCACGACTGGAAGCTTGGCCTCACACTTGCCATGCTGTCCCCCATCGTCTGGGAACACGTCTCGCGCCACGGTGCAAAATGGCAGCTTGCCCTGGCCTGGACCGGCACCGCTGCGGTCGTCCTGCTCGCCAGCAACCGCGAAAGCTGGGTCATGTTCGCCGTCGCCACCCTGCTGTGGGGCTGGGCGTATGCGCTGCGACTGGGCTTTCATCCGGTAAAACTACTGGCCCCCATTGCTTTGGCCGCAGTGATGGCCGGCGCGGGAGCCTATCAGGTCAATCCCAAGTTTGCCCAGCGCGTAAATCAGTCCATGGCTGCGCTGGATTTCAGTTACGCGGGACTCGACAAGGCAGGCTCACTACGCATGCACTTGTGGGGTAATGCCGTCACCGTGACAAAAAACCATCTGGTCAATGGCGCAGGCGTCCGCTCGTATCGATATGCTTACACGCACTACGCTGAAAAAAATGATCCTTACGTCAATCCCGATGGCACGGGCATGAACTACGCTCACCAACTCTTGCTGGAAGTGGCATCAGAAACGGGGAGTATTGGACTGGCAGGCTTGCTGGTATTTTTTGTGATTTTCATTCGGGCAGGCCGGGGCTTATCCAGACAGCCCTTAGCCTGGGCGGCCTGGCTGGGCGCGTTTGCCTGGCTGTTCCCGCTCAACACCCACACCGCACTTTATTCGGCGTACTGGTCGTTATTGCTCGGATGGCTGGTCGCGGTCTCGCTTGCGCGCGACGGTGAAGATCAAAGCTTGACGCTGCGCCCGCCGTCCACCGCCAGCACCTGACCCGTCACATACGGCGCATCGAGTACAAAAAAACGCACCGCGCGGGCAATGTCATCTGCTTCGCCCGCCGTTTTTAAAATGGTGTGCGACACAATACGCTGACGCGATACCTCGTCAAAAGCGGGGTCGCCTTTATCCGAAGGCGTATCCCTTGGGGCGGGCCACATGACCGGCCCGGGCGCCACCGCATTCACCCGCACCTCCGGTCCCAGCTCGCGTGCCAGCGATTTGGTCAGGCCGACAACGCCCGCTTTTGCCACGCTGTACACGACGTAATTCTTCATCGGGCGCTCGGCGTGAATGTCGGCGATGTTGACGATGCAGCCATGGCGCTTTTTGAGTTCGGGCGCTGCGGCCTGTGCAATAAACAGCGGCGCGCGCAGATTGCTGCCCATCAAATCGTCCCAGTCGTCGAGCCTGATCGAGCCGATCGGCGTGGGATAGAAACTCGACGCATTATTGACCAGCACATCGAGCCCGCCGAAGATGGCCACCGTCTGCGTCACCAGGCTCGGCAACACCGCCACATCAAGCAAGTCTGCCTGGATCAGCGCGACGGAATCCGCCCGCACCGCATTCAACTCGTCCTGCAATGCGCGCGCCTCAAGCGCCGAACTGCGATAGTGGATCATCAGGTTTGCGCCCGCCGCATGCAGCAGGCGCGCGATAGCCGCACCTACGCGTTTTGCGCCGCCAGTGATCAATACGACTTTGCCTTGCATCGGGGTTCGCCTCTATAGTCTCGCTTTCCTGATTATCACCTCACGCCCCACATGTTGCCCAGCCCCAGCCCGGATGCCTTGTCTCACAGTCAGCGTGTCAGCCAGTTGATCTGCGGCGCGCTCGATGCCGCGCTTGAAACCAGCGGCGACGGCTGGATCGATTTTGCGCGCTACATGGAACTGGCTTTGTATGCGCCCGGCCTCGGTTACTACGCCGCAGGCGCGGCCAAGTTTGGCGCGGCAGGCGACTTTGTGACCGCACCCGAACTCAGCCCGCTGTTTGGCCGCACGCTCGCGCATCAAGCCGCACAAGTGCTGGCGCACAGCGGCGGCGGCATCCTCGAACTGGGCGCAGGCAGCGGCAAACTGGCCGTCGATGTTCTGCTCGAACTCGAACGTCTGGACGCATTGCCCGCGTCGTATTGCATCCTCGAAATAAGCGCCGACCTGCACGCGCGCCAGCACGCCTGCATCGCGGCACATGCGCCTCATCTGCTTGATCGCGTGCAATGGCTGACCGCCTTGCCTGTCGCTTTCAGCGGCGTGATGCTCGCCAACGAAGTGCTCGACGCACTGCCGGTGCATTGCGTTCAGTGGAAGGCGCAGCAGTGTTTTGAGCGCGGCGCGGTGTGGAACGGCGAACGCCTCGACTGGGCATCGCGTGAACTCACCTCCGGCACCTTGTGGCAAACCATGCACGCGCTCCCCGTCGGCAGCAGCGTTTACAGCAGCGAGATCAACCTCGCAGCAGCAGCCCTGCTCCGCGCGCTGGCCGGATCGCTTGCATCCGGCGCGCTGATCTTCATCGACTATGGTTTCCCGCAAGCCGAGTACTACCACCCGCAACGCCACATGGGCACCCTGCGCGCACATTACCGCCATCACGCGCTCGACGATCCGTTCTATCTGCCCGGCCTGTGCGACCTCACCGCTCACGTTGATTTCAGCGCCGTGGCGCAAGCGGGGGTGGGCGCAGGTTTGCAGCTCGCGGGCTACACCAGCCAGGCCAGTTTTTTAATCAACGCGGGCATCACCGAACTGCTGATGCGGACGCCGCCCGACGATGCCGCAACCTACCTGCCGCAGGCCAACGCGGTACAGCGCCTGATTTCGCCCGCCGAAATGGGCGAGCTGTTCAAGGTCATCGCCTTCAGTAAAAATCTGGCACTGCCGTTGGTGGGATTTTCGCGCGGCGATCGCACTCACACGCTGTAAACATTTCGTTTCCAACCATCCAAATGGCATCCAGTGACAAATATATTTTGGGCGAACAGAACGATTCAGGACGGTGCGGCAACCTCGCCGAATCGCAACGTAGCGGCCAAGCCAACACCGCCATCCGCGCGCGCCAGCCCGTCGCCCAGTTCCAGTTGTGCATGCGACAGCGCGGCGATGCGGGCGACGATGGACAGTCCCAGCCCGCAGCCTTCTCCCTCAACCTCGCCGCGCACAAAACGGGCGCTCAACTGTGCGCGCAAGGCGGGCGCAACGCCGGGGCCATCGTCGGCAACGGTGATCGCACAGCCTGAGCCTTGCCGCACGAGGCGCACTTCGATGCGCGCGCCTTCGCCCGCGTAGCGCAAGGCGTTGTCCGCCAGGTTGCGAACTGCGATTTGTAACCACGCCGCCGTCACCGCAATCGGGCATGCCGCAGCCACATCGACAGCCAGCGTTTGCCGCTGGCGTTGCGCGTGCGGCAACAGCTCGGCGCACACGGCGGTGATGATTTCAGCCGGGTTCAGCGGCGGCGGCACGGTGCCCTGATTGGCTGGATCGACGCGCGCCAGCGTCAGCAATTGCTCGACCAGATGTGTCATCCGATCCACGCCCGCAATCACTTGCGCCAACGCATGCTGCCGGCTGTCGGCGGCGTGTGCGCGCATCGCCACCTGCGCCTGCACCCTCAACGCCGCCAGCGGCGTACGCAGTTCGTGCGCAGCATCCGCAGTAAAGCGGCGTTCATTGTCGAAGGCCTCGGTGACGCGGCGGATCAGCGCATTGAGTGCAGTGCGCAGCGGCGCAATTTCGTTCGGCAGCGGCGCTGATTCGTTGAGCGGCGCCAGTGATTGCGCGTCGAGCGCGCCCACCTGCCGCGCCAGCGCATCCACTGGCCGCAGCGAGCGCCCCACGCCCCACCACACAGCGAGTGCCATCAGCGGCAGCGCCAGCGCAGCGGGGATCAGCAGGGACTGGCCAATTTCGCGCGCCAAAACTTCGCGCGCGGCGTGCGCCTGAGCCACCACCACCCGATATTCCGCGCGCGCATCCTGCACCGCGTAAAAACGCCAGCGCGCGCCTTGATGCGGGTGTTCGCTGAACCCGGGTGTGATGCCGGAATCAAATTCGCTATGCCCTGCTGACGTGACCAGACGCTGCATCTGTCCGTGTTTTCCGTGCCACACTTCGAACGCAATCGGCACGGGGTCGGAGCCGCTACGCTCGTGCAGTTCATGCACAAAATGCTCGATTTCGCCGCCTGCCACGATCACCAGCAAGGTGTCGGCCACTTGCATCAATTGGGCATCGAGCAGCGCGTCCGCTTCGTGGTGCGCGCGCTGATACACCACCAGCGACGACAGCAACCCGATCACCATCACCGAGCTGGTCAGCAGCCAGACCAGCCGTCGGCGCAGAGAATACGATTGTGGCTGACTCATGCTGTGGCCGCGCCTACTGATGCGATGCAGCCGACGCGATGTAACCGACGCCGCGCACGGTGCGGATCAGTTCGTTGCCGAGCTTACGCCGCAGGTGATGGATATGGACTTCGAGCGCGTTGCTATCAACCGCCTCATTCCAGGTGTAGAGCTGTTCTTCCAGCGTGCGCCGGGTCAGCACGCGTTCGGCATTTTGCAACAACAGATGCAGCAGATCGAATTCGCGCTGAGTCAGTTCGATCGGCTGACCACCGCGCGTGACCGTACGTGCAGCCGGGTTGAGTTCAATCTCGCCCACGTTGAGCAACGGCTCCGGGCGACCGTGCGCACGCCGCACCAGCGCGCGCAGCCGGGCAGCAATTTCGTCCAGATCAAACGGCTTCAGCACATAATCGTCCGCGCCCAGATCAAGCCCATGCACGCGGTCTTGCAGTTGATCGCGCGCGGTCAAAATCAGCACCGGCGTTGCGTCATGGCGCTCGCGCAGCCATTGCAGCACAGATAGGCCGTCGCGCTTGGGCAGCCCCAGATCGAGCACCACGGCGGCGAAACTTTCGGTGGACAATGCCGCCACCGCCGCTTCGCCATCGCGCAGCCAGTCGACGGCGAAGCCTGCCTGCGTCAGTCCGGCCTGCACGCCGTCGCCCAGCATCCGGTCATCTTCCACCAGCAATATGCGCATCGTTTTACTTCATCCCTGGATGATTATTTTGGAATCCTGACATCATGTTCGTTGAACACACCCCGCTCTGCCTGGCGGTGGCACGCCGCGCAATTCGCCGCCGATCCCACCGCTTTACGCGACCATA
>JAYVLR010000241.1:0-5611 GCA_043759395.1 Thiobacillaceae bacterium | reverse complement strand
AACTGGAAGGCGGCGTTAAATCGGTTCACCATCATGTTCGATGAGCGTATGCCGCAACATTAAACGATTACCCGTTTACACAAAATCGCGGACACCCCCCTGACCCCACAATTTTGACCCCACAATTTGTGACCCCTAAATTTGCTATGACCCCTAAATTTGCTATTACCTTAAACCAACTTATTTAAATCAACTTCATATCCGGCCATTTTTAGTTCCTTGGCGAGACTCATTTTCCATGCTTCGTTTTCGTCTATTTTCGTATACACGACGCCCAGTATGTCAGAAGGCAATTCGACTTCGCCCTTATAAAGAACACAAACTTTTTCCCTGCCTAGTGCACCAACAAAATATCCCATTTCCAAAATGACATTTTGTCTTGCTCTCGGTTGCTTCCTCTCTTCATTACCGAGCGGATAAGCAACATCATCTGGCGTAAATAAGGCTATCGCAAAGCCTACTTCTTTTGAATATTTTTCAAATTTCTCAATTATTGTCATGCCTTGACTTACCTTTTCATGAAGAATAATTGCTTTAATTCCAAACCTCTCAACAAAGCGTGCGACCTTCTCCTTTGTTGCATCATCGTGACCATGGACAATGAATACGGAGTCAATTCGCCTTTGCATCAATGCCTCTTTGGTTGTAGGTTTTTCTTGTTCAACCCTTGAGATTGAGAAATAACCTTCGGTGCCTATCGATGAACGCCAGTTTCCCTTGATTTTTCCGTGCTCATCAAGTGCTCCATTGGCCTCGACATTACCGAGACTTAAACCTGGCGAACTTTGTCCCGGGATAAGCATTAATTTTATTTTTTCACCATCCACAATCCCTTGGATTTGATATTGATAGGTGCCTAAGGTGGGCTCGTTAAAACTCCCCTCCCCGTATACACGATCACCTTCATGGGAAATGCGAATAAACATCTTTCCTTGATTAGTACCGCCAAGCTCACCTGTCCATGTGCCACTAAGATTTACCATCTCATATCCCAAACAAAATCAGAATCAAAAAAACCGTGCTCGAATTGTTTATTGGCCATTTTCACCACTACCGCTCCATCTCCGCAACCGCAGCCTTCGCCAGGAAGCCGGAACGGCTTAGGTGATGCGCCTTGGCGTAGGCATCAATCCTTTTGACCAGACCCTCCGGCAAGGACACATTCAAACGCACGGGGCGGGTCGTGAGTTGGGACACATCGACGTCCACCAGCAGCCACACGCCATCCTGGTATTCCGGCTGGGCGGCGAGGACTTCCAGCGGGGTGGGCGCGGGGATGTCCATGTCTTCGCCTTCGCAATAGACCTCGATGGCTTCCTGAATTTTGGCGGGGAGTTCGTCCCAACTGTCCGCTGCCGAATAGCAGCCGGGAAAATCGGGGACGGTGACGCCGTGAGCATGGGTGTCATCGCCAACATGTACATAGACTGGGTACAGCATGGTTACCTCCATTCCCAACCGGCTTGCCGGTATTAAAAGCCGCCGGTGATAGTTAGCTTTTGTGCGTTACTTCGCTGGGTGATCCCATTATTTTTTGGTGGCGGGCTTTTTGGCTGCGGGTTTCTTGGTTGCGGGCTTGGCTTTTACAACAGCCGAGGATGGGGCTGGATTTACGAGCCCCGCATCTACAGATGATGGCCCCTTCTCCTTCGCCAATATCAAGCCAACTTTTGAAACTCCAATCATCGCCCCCGGAGTAAGGGATGTGGGATCTGGACCAACAGCGCCCATACCAATCTGAAATTCAATTAGAAGGTCATAACATCCCTTATGAATTCCGTAGTTTTTAATCAGAAGAATCGTCAAATCACGCATCGATAAGGGTGATTTAACCGGAAGAGGAGGCAAGCTGCGATTTTGATCGTCAGTGCGAATCAAAGGGGCCGTGCTCGAATTATTTCGCGGCTCAATAGGCTCGCATCCTCCGCATCCGGTCATTGCACCTTGTCTCACTGCCGCTCCATCTCCGAAACAGCCGCCTTCGCCAAGAAACCCGAGCGGGTCAGGTGGTGGGTCTTGGCGTAGGCGTCAATCCGCTTGACCAGCCCCTCCGGCAGGGACACGTTCAAGCGCACGGGGCGGGTGGAGAGTTGGGAAACATCGACATCCACCAGCATCCACACGCCGTTTTGATACTCTGCTTGGGCGGTGAGCGTTTCCAGCGCGGTGGGCGCGGGAATATCCATGTCTTCGCCTTCGCAATACACCTCGATGGCTTCCTGAATGTTGGCAGGGAGATCGTCCCAATTGTCCACAGCGGAATAGCAGCCTGGAAAGTCGGGCACGGTGACGCCGTGTGCGTGGGCGTCGTCGCCTACGTGTATATAAACCGGATACAGCATGTTTACCTCCATTCCTAACCGGCTTGCCGACAGATGTTGAGCAGGGTGCCTATGGTCATGTTTTTGCGCGGATGGAGCGGAAATAGTCGGCCACCATTACTCCATTCTTATACAAGCACCAGCTGTCTGCCCGCAGCGGCTTCATCATCAAAAAACTTACCAGATTTTTGCGCCTGAAGAATTTTGCTCACTTGCCGGGCGAATGTCTCGGCAAATCGAACAGGTACAGCGTTACCAATTTGCAATTGCACATCGCGCTTGTTTTTCCCTTCAAACACCCAATCATCCGGAAATGTTTGTAGCCGCGCATATTCTCTGGCCGTGAACGTTCTGAGGCGTGAGGCGGTAATCCGCCAAAGCGAAACGTTTGAATCGGGGTTACGAATAAATTTTTCTGTGGCGCGGTTTTTCTCGACACGTTGAGCACATACGTTTCCGATAGCCCAACCCCAAACAGTCGCGGTATCCACTGCAGGAAACGGTGCATCAAAACTGCGAACGGGAAAGCCATCAGAGGCCGTTCGTGAAAAACGAACCGGAACCGCCTGCTCCTTCGGATCAAATGGCTCATTCGTTTCAAAATGAACCTGACTTTTGAAACCCCAGGACGGCTGGTGATTCGGCAAGTCGCCGCCGTTGCCTTGCCCAAGATCGAAGAGGCTGCTCCGAATGGAGGTTTCTGCTCCTGGACCCGGGAACAAAAAGCCTTTCGGGAGCGGGTCGCGCGTCGCGATAAAAACGAAGCGGCGACGCGTTTGCGGTACGCCGTAACCGCTCACACGAAAAACGTCGTAGGCGACGTGATAGCCAATTTTCCGAAATTCGTCAGCAATTTCTTCTGAGAATGGTTTACCCGACCAGGGTGTTTTCATTGTTCGCAGGTTGAGAACATTCTCAATAAGGATCACACGGGGGTCGAGCAATGCGGCAATTCGGACGACTTCCCTGAATAAGGTATTACGATCATCGGCCGCGTTTCTGGAACCGCCGAGTGAAAACCCCTGACAGGGAAACCCTGCCAGCAATACATCCAGCTCTTCGCGTATTGAGGGTGTGTAGTCTCGCACATCGGCTTCATCAACGTGCCAACCAGGTCGGTTGCGCCGTAGGGTCTGAACCGCGCACGACAGGATGTCCGTTGATCCAAGATGTTTGAAGCCAGCTCGCTCGAACCCCAGATCCAGCCCGCCCGCTCCCGAGAACAGCCCAAAAAAAGTTCCCGCCGACGCTGCCTCCGGGTCGTCCGTGGTTTTATGCGGCTTCGTCATCACCGTCTTCTGGAAAGGGTTCATCGGTAATTTCCGTCATGGCAACTTGCGGCCCGGGGTCATTGATTTCACGGTAAACAGAAAAATGATGTTTCTTGCCCGCATCGGGGTTCGGCACAAGCCGAGGCTCCAGAGCGTTGTCCAGCAAGTTGAATGTGTAGCCCGTAACAACAAACTGGGCTTCTTCCCGTTCGAGACTGCCGACGCATCGCAAGTGGCTGTCGTCTACTAAAATGTCGTGGCGAAGTATCAATGTGATCTGGCCTGCCGTGCCACTCGTGAGGGCAAATGGCGTGGGGGCGACATACATTTTTCTGTCACGAATCATCAAGTCGCCATAGCTTCCAAAGCCTTTGATGTTTTTGTTTTTGTGGATGTAGTCGTGATCCGCGTTGAGAAAATCTCCATCACAGATGACAAGATCGTAGACTGGAAAACTTGACCCCACGTCTTTCGGATAGCGGCCAAAAACGTAAAAGATGCGCCTTCCGTTATGCAATCCGCTCGGAACCTGACTATTGCAATCGTAGTTTGCGACCCTACCCGGAAACGCCAATCCTTTCACTTCGAATCCTTCGGCTGAACTGACCAACCGAAAATCCGGGTAAGAATTTCGTCCGGGATCATCGAACCCTACTTGGCAGTCGCTAAGCCGGGCGGCAAACCAGTCCTGGAAATGAAATTCCTTGTCCCGACCGGATGCGCGCGAAATCAATATCCCGGCTCGAATAGCTTTGTGGCAAGTCAGAAAAACTTCAATGGCTGTCATTTTTGTGGGTCAATCAATCCCAGCTCAACGCCCCGCCCGTCTGATACTCCGTGACGCGCGTCTCGAAGAAATTCTTCTCTTTCTTCAAATCGATCATTTCGGCCATCCACGGGAAGGGGTTGGTGACGCCGGGGTACATCTCGTCGAGGCCGATTTGCTGGCAGCGGCGGTTGGCGATGAAGCGCAGGTATTCCTTGAACTGGGCTGAATTCAAACCGAGCACGCCGCGCGGCATGGTGTCTTCGGCGTAGCGGTATTCGAGTTCGACACCTTTCTGGATCAGCCGGTTGATTTCGGCTTTGAACTCGTTGGTCCACAGGTGGGGGTTTTCCAGCTTGATGGTGTTGATGAGGTCGATGCCGAAGTTGCAGTGCATGGACTCGTCGCGCAGGATGTATTGATACTGCTCGGCGGCGCCGGTCATCTTGTTCTGGCGGCCGAGGGCGAGGATCTGCACGAAGCCGACGTAGAAGAAGATGCCTTCCATGATGCAGGCGAAGACGATCAGCGACTTGAGCAAATCCTGATCGGCCTGTGGCGTACCGGTCTTGAATTCGGGGTTGGTGAGGGTGTCGATGAAGGGGATGAGGAATTCGTCCTTGTCGCGGATGGACTGAATCTCGTGATACATGTTGAAGATTTCGCCTTCGTCCAGGCCGAGCGATTCGACAATGTATTGATAGGCGTGGGTGTGGATGGCTTCTTCAAACGCCTGGCGCAGCAGGTACTGGCGGCACTCGGGCGCGGTGATGTGGCGATAGGTGCCCAGCACGATGTTGTTGGCTGCCAGCGAATCGGCGGTCACGAAAAAGCCCAGGTTGCGCATGACCAGGCGGCGCTCGTCGTCGGTCAGCCCGTTCGGGTCTTTCCACAGCGCGATGTCGCGCGTCATGTTGACTTCCTGCGGCATCCAGTGGTTGGCGCATGAGGCAAGGTATTTTTCCCAGGCCCATTTGTACTTGAACGGCACCAGCTGGTTGACATCGGTCTGGCCGTTGATGATGCGTTTGTCGGAAGCCTTGACGCGCCTGGCTTTGGCGGGCGCCTGCGCATCGCGCCGGACCTGCGCGGGCACATCGAAAGCAGGCGGCGGCAGCGCCGCTGAGCGGCTGACAGGCAGGTCGCGGGGGAGGGGTGTCTTCAACGACGGTTCGACTTCTTCGTCCCAGGTCAGCATAGGAAATTCCAATTCTTCGGGATTATGAAAGCAGCAATGAAAAATGAAAAGCGTT
>JAYVLR010000240.1:0-6704 GCA_043759395.1 Thiobacillaceae bacterium | reverse complement strand
CGTGGCCGCAACGGCCAGGGCGGCTGGCGCGAAATGGTCTGCGTGGAATCGGTGAACGCGATGGGCAACGTTGTCACCGTCGCGGGTGGTGCGACGCATACGCTGGCCGTGACCTATAGCGTCGAATTCATTTGATCGTTTTTAGCGGAGGCCGCGATGCGTGCGATTCTGGTAGCCAATCCTAAGGGTGGCAGCGGCAAAACCACGCTGTCTGTCAATCTCGCCGGTTATCTGGCCGCCAACGGCGAGCGTGTGGCCTTGCTCGATCTGGACCGCCAGAAATCTGCTACGCAATGGCTGTCGATGCGTGATACCAGCCTGCCGGAAATCACGCTGTTGACCTCAGGCCGAGGTGAGGGTATGGACTGGCTGGTGATTGATTCGCCCGCAGGCTTGCACGGCAAAAGTCTGGAGCATGCCTTGAAGCTTGCGCACAAGGTCATCGTACCGGTTGCGCCGTCCTTGTTCGACATCCGCGCCAGTCAGGACTTCCTGGCGGCACTACACGTCGAAAAGTCCGTGCGCAAAGGCCGCGCGTTTGTCGGTGTGGTGGGTATGCGTGTCGATGCCCGTACCCGGGCCGGCGTCACGCTGGAAGGCTTTATGGCGCAGCAGAATTTGCCGGTGCTGGCGCATCTGCGCAATGCACAGAATTATGTGAATGCCGCGTTTGAAGGCAAGAGCCTGTTTGACCTGCCGCCGCATCTTGTCGAGCGCGACATTGAACAGTGGCAGGGTCTGACCGACTGGCTGGGACGCTGATTGGCCGAGCCAGCCAGGTACTAGTGCGTGTTGGGCTTCATCATGTTCACTACGCTTGGCTTGATTACACTTTTGGTTGACGAACACGAACCGTCTTCCTGCACGCCTAACTGGCGTTCGGCATCGGTCAGCAGGTTGATCACATCCACATAAAATTTGTCATTCGCCATCAGACGTGCGGTGCGGCCGCCGTCATTGGCCGCGAGCACGTCCGCGCCGTTGTTGATGAGCCATTCGACTACGCCAGCGTCGCCGCCGCCTGCGGCCAGCATCAAGGGCGTGATGCCGAAGAAGATGCGGGTGTCGAGGTCGGCACCCGCTTTGTGCAGGGTGGCGATCACGTGCGGGAAGCCGCATTCGGTTTCGGCGTTGTAGGCTGCTTTAGCCAGCGCAGTCCAGCCCTGTTCAGATTTGAAGTCGGGCGCGGCACCCGCAGCGAGCAGGGTGTGGACGGCATCGAGATGCCCGGAATGGGCTGCGTGCATCAACGCAGTTTCACCTGCTTCGTCGAAGGCGCTGTGGTCTGCGCCGGTTTCGAGCAGGGTTTTAATCAAGGCAACATCGCCGGATTGGGCGGCAAAAAATAGGCTTTCTGACATGGGTAAGGCTCCTGCAAGTTGAATAAGACAGCGTAGAATGGTTGACTAATTTTATCAAGTATTCGTCTGCCATGCCAAACCGTCTCGCAACTGAAACCAGCCCGTATTTGCTGCAACACCTCGACAACCCTGTGGATTGGTATCCGTGGGGATCCGAAGCGCTGGAAAAGGCGCGCCGCGAAGACAAGCCGATTCTGCTATCGGTCGGCTATTCGGCCTGCCACTGGTGCCATGTGATGGCACATGAGTGTTTTGAAGATGCGGAAGTCGCGGCGGCGATGAATCGTCTGTTCGTGAACATTAAGGTGGATCGTGAGGAGCGGCCCGATCTTGACCAGATTTACCAATCCGCACATCAATTGCTGACGCAGCGCGGCGGCGGCTGGCCGCTGACGGTGTTTCTGACCCCGGATCAAACCCCGTTTTATGCGGGCACGTATTTTCCCAAAACGCCGCGCAATCAGTTGCCGGGTTTTATCGGGCTGATGGAAAACATTGCGCGCGCCTGGCACGAGCGGCGCGGCGAAGTGGTGGCGCAAAAAGAGGCGGTGCGCGATGCGCTGGCACGGCAACAGCCGCAGGGCGATCCGTCTGCGCAATTGAGCGTGGAGCCTTTACTGGTGGCGGTGGGCGACATGGCGCAGGCGTTTGATCCGATATGGGGCGGATTTTCGCGCGCGCCCAAATTCCCGCGCCCCGGCGAATTGTTCTTTTTGTTGCGTGAAAGCCAGCGCCAGCATGGCGCGCAACCGCGCAGCGACAACACGGAAGCGCGCGAGATGGCGCTATTCAGTTTACGCAAGATGGCCGAAGGCGGTGTGCGCGACCATCTCGGCGGCGGCTTTTGCCGCTATTCGGTGGACGAGCATTGGGCGATCCCGCATTTTGAAAAAATGCTCTACGACAACGGCCCCTTGCTGAGTTTATATGCCGATGCCTGGGCGCTGACCGGTGACGCTTTGTTTGCCGACGCCGCTAGCGGCACTGTCGAATGGCTGTTGCGCGAGATGCGCGCGTCCGGGGGCGGTTTTTACTCGGCGCAGGATGCGGACTCGGAAGGGCATGAAGGCAGATTTTATGTGTGGACACCGGAGCAGGTGCGCGCCGTGCTCACGCCTGAAGAATACGCTGTGGCGACGCTGTACTACGGCTTTGATCGCCCGCCTAATTTCGAAAATGTGAGCTGGAATCCGCTGATAGCGCGGGCGCTGCCCAAGGTGGCGCAGGAGCTTGAGATCGATGTTGCGACCGCCGCCACGCATCTGGCCGCTGCTACGGGCAAACTGTTTGCTGCGCGCGAGCAGCGCATCCGTCCCGGTCGCGACGACAAGCAACTCACGAGCTGGAATGCGCTGATGATTCAGGGCCTTGCCCATGCGGGGCGGGTGATGCGGCGGCCCGACTGGATTGCGGCAGCGTGTGCAGCGATTGACTTTTTGCGCGGCCACGTCTGGAAACATGGCCGCCTGCTCGCCAGTGTCAAAAATGGCGATGCGCGCCTGAATGCCTATCTTGACGATTATGCCTTTCTCCTCGATGCCCTGCTGGAAACCCTGCAGGCCGAATACCGTGCAGAGGATATGGCGTGGGCACGCGAGCTGGCCGATGCTTTGCTGGCGCATTTTGAGGATGCGGATCAGGGGGGATTCTTCTTTACCAGCCACGATCACGAAGCGCTGATCCATCGTCCCAAGCCGGGGTATGACAACGCCACGCCCTCGGGCAACGGTGTCGCTGCATTCAGCTTGCAACGCCTGGGCGTGTTGCTGGGCGAGCCACGTTATCTGCGTGCTGCGGAGCGTTGCGTGCAGTTGTTTTATCCGCAGATTCTGCAACATCCGATTTCCTGCCCAACGTTGCTGGCCGTGCTGGATGAGGTTTTGCATCCGCCCCGGGTGATTGTGTTGCGTGGTCCTGCGGCAGACATCGAATCCTGGAAAGCAGTATTGACTCCCCAACTCAAACACGCGGATGTCCTGCTCGCGCTGCGCAATGGCATCCCCTTGCCCGAAGCGCTTGCGAAGCCTGAGTCGGCGTGTTCAACCGCATGGCTGTGTGTTGGGTCAAGCTGCCAGCCGCCGGTTACTGACCTGAAGAAACTGGAATTATTGGTCGCAGCTTAAGATTTCCGGGATTTTTTAGTACATTTGTTTACGTTGTTTTTAGTGAAATTGTGCTGTAAGGGTATTGCCATGGGCGTTATTTTGGTTAAGATGGCTCATGGGCAAAACAAATTGCCCACCTGTTTACCCATCTCGGAGTTTGACCATGAAAGCTTTAGTCCTTACCGTTGTATCTGCTACCTTGCTGTCGCTGTCTGGCGCGGCTTCCGCTGACCAGGCGCTGGCACAGAAAAACGCCTGCATGTCTTGTCACGGCGTTGATAAAAAAATCGTCGGCCCTGCTTTTAAAGATGTGGCTAAAAAATATGCGGGCGATAAAACGGCTGAAGCCAAGCTGATTGCCAAGGTTAAGGCGGGCGGTAAAGGCGTGTGGGGTGAGATTCCGATGCCCCCGAACCCCCAGGTGAATGACGCCGATATGAAAAAGATTGTGGCTTGGGTGCTGAGCCTGAAGTAAGACGCAGTTTTCTGCCTTAATAAAAGCCGACGCATGCGTCGGCTTTTTTCACCCTGTGAGTTTGTGGTATAAATCCTGCGCGAAAAACTTATATCAGGTGTACTCAAATGACAGCTCGATTCTTGCGTTGGACGACTTTGGCGGCGGCCATGTTCTTGATAAGTGGGTGTGGCGAGAAACCCCAGGCTGACGGTTCGGAGACGGTACGTATCGGTCAGATTTCTCCCCTGACGGGTCCGCAAGCGCACCTGGGACGTGACAACGACAACGGCGCGCGTCTGGCGCTGGACGAGATCAACGCCAAAGGTCTGACGATAGGCGGCAAAAAAGTCACGCTTGAACTGAAAAGCGAAGACGACGGTGCCGACCCCAAAACGGCTACCACTGTCGCGCAAAAACTGGTCGATGAAGGCGTGGTCGGCGTGATCGGGCACCTCAATTCCGGCGCCACCATTCCCGCTTCAAAAATTTATTCCGATAACGGCATCCCGCAAATCTCGCCGTCTGCTACGGCGGTGGCGTACACCGCGTCCGGCTACAAAACCGCATACCGTGTGATGACCAATGATGCGCAGCAGGGCAGCGTGCTGGGCAAATACGCGGTAACCAAACTTGGCGCTAAAAAAATCGCCATCATCGACGACCGTACCGCTTATGGGCAGGGTCTGGCGGACGAAGTGGAGAAGGCAGCCAAAGCTGCGGGCGGCGAGGTGGTGGCGCGTGAATATACTTCGGATCGTGCTACCGATTTCATGGCGATTTTGACCTCGATCAAGGGCAAAGCACCCGACCTGGTGTTTTTCGGCGGCATGGATCCGCAGGCTGCGCCGATGTTAAAGCAGATGAAACAACTCGGCATCGCCGCCAAATTCTTGGGTGGCGACGGCGCGCAAACACCGCAGTTCATTACCCTGGCAGGTGCCGATGCCGAAGGCGCGCTGGCGTCCAACCCCGGCCTGCCGCTCGACACCATGCCCGGCGGCATCGCGTTCAAGTCCAAATTCGAGGCCAAATACGGCAAAATCCAGAATTACTCGCCGTATGCCTACGATGCCGTTTACGTCATGGTTGAGGCAATGAAACACGCCAACTCGACCGCGCCCGCAAAGTATCTGGCCGAATTGCCCAAGACCGATTTTCAGGGCGTGACTGGACGCATTCGCTTTGACGCCAAGGGGGATATCAGCGGTGGCGCGGTGACGCTGTATCAAGTGAAAGACGGTAAATGGGTGACGCTGGAGACGGTGATGAGTGGGGCGAAGTAGTGCACTGCGTTTGGCGGGCATTGAAAAACCAGATTTTATCAATGAGCTTCAACATACATTAGAAATCGATATGCTGCATCTACTGCAATCTTTATCCTGGCCGTCTGGCGCAGCAATTATCTTGTTGTGTTCTGCAATTTCAACAATGTTTGTGGCTCAAATTCGTCACGTTGGATTACGTTGGGTTCTAGCGCTATTTATGTCTTTTGCGTTTGCGCATAGTCTTTATCAAGCTCCAGTTTGGCTTGGTTCAGATGGATCAGAATATGGAAGTTGGTATGGTGTTTTTGTTATACCTTGGTATTTATTTGGGGTTGGTGCTTCATGCCTAGTCACGTTAATTGTATCGAGAAAAAATCAGGACAATTCACGTAGGGCGCAATAGGCGTAGCCGCGTTGTGGCGAATGTGGGCCGTGCGCACAATGTCCTTCGGTTATTGCGCACTGTCCGTATGTAGCACTTATGTGCTACATTAATGCCCTGCTCAAGGAGTATCCGATGTCCACCACCACGATCCGTTTGCCAGAAGACCTCAAGGCGCGCGTATCTGATGCAGCGAAACGCACAGGCACAACTTCGCACAACTTCATTCTTGAGGCCATCGCGGAGAAAACGGATCTGGCCGAGCGACGCGATGCGTTCCATGCGCTGGCGGATGCGCGCTACGCTCAGTTCATCGCCGATGGAAAAACGATTCCCTGGAATGAAATGCGCAGTTATCTTGAAGCCCGTCTGGCAGGCAAATCGATGCCGCGCCCGGTTGCCAGAAAGCTTGCCCGCTGAGGATGTCGCGCATCGAATTGATGCCGGGGGTCGGGGACGATTCCGAGCGTATTTCTGGCCACCTTGCCGAATTTGACGTTGCTGATATCCCCTTGCGACTCCATGAAATCATTCAGGCTATCGCCGTGCTTGAACACAATCCCGTGATTGGCAGGCCGGTTGATGACGATAAGCGGGAATTGGTGATTGGCCGCGACGCGCGTGGCTATGTCGCTTTGTATCGGTATCTTGCGGAAATCGACACAGTCTTTATCCTCGCGCTGCGCGGGCAGCGTGAAACGGGCTACACAAAAACCTGATGGATATTTTTCTGCAACAACTCATCAACGGCCTGGTGCTGGGCAGCGTGTATGCGCTGGTCGCGCTGGGTTACACCATGGTGTACGGCATTCTGGAGCTGATCAATTTTGCTCACGGTGAAATCACCATGATGGGCGCGATGGTGGCACTGGCAGTGATTGGTGCGCTGGGCGTGGCTGCGCCGGGGGTGCCGGGCGTTGTGCTGCTCGGCGCGGGGCTGGCGGTGGCGATTCCGGTCTGCATGGCGTTGGGTCTGCTGATTGAGCGTATCGCTTACCGTCCGCTGCGCAACGCACCGCGACTGGCACCGCTGATTACGGCGATTGGCGTGTCCATCATTCTGCAAAACGTGGCGATGCTGATCTGGGGCAAACAGTACATTTCCTTCCCGGCGATTCTGCCGCAGGGACGGCA
>JAYVLR010000239.1:0-6768 GCA_043759395.1 Thiobacillaceae bacterium | reverse complement strand
TGCTGGCACGAATCGAGGACACGCATCTTCACGTGCTCGCCAAGGACGGCATGCCGCTCGGCGATCTGCACGAAGCGTCCATCCTGCAAAAAACAGATTTTGTTCATGGTGCCGAGATTGGCTTGGCGGTGGGCGGCGGTGTCGGCATTATTGCCGGGCTGCTTGTGATCCTGTTTCCGCCCGATGGCATCAATATGCAGATGGTGACCGTGCTGATTACCGCGTTGCTGGGTGCGGTGTTTGGCGTGTGGGTTTCCAGCATGAAAGCCAGTTCTGTGCCCAACTCAAGGCTGCAAGCATTCGAATCCGATATTGAAGCGGGGCATATTCTGATGATGGTTGACGTACCCTCAGGCCGGGTCGATGAAATACGCACATTGGTATCGTCGCATCACCCTGAAGTGATGACCTCAGGAATGGAGCCCGCCATTCCGGCTTTCCCGTAACAGTTTCCTCTCCTCCCGCGCGGCCTCCTCCCGCGCGTAATCTGGAAGCGCTGGCTTGCTTCCTCCAGCGGCAGACGATTCCTTGTCTGCCGTTTTTATGTCTGCGAAATTACGCATCCACCCGCCAGTGGATGGCCTCACCCGCCCGCAACGGCACCAATTTCTCACCGCCCATGGCCCGACTTTGCGGCACAGTCCAGCTCTCGCGCCGCAACGTGATCGTGTCTGTATTGCGAGGCAACCCGTAAAAATCTGCGCCGTAAAAACTGGCAAAGCCTTCGAGCTTTTCCAGCGCGCCTGCGTCGTCAAACACTTCGGCATAGAGTTCAATCGCGGCGTGCGCCGTATAAATGCCCGCGCAGCCGCAAGCCGATTCCTTTGCGCCCTGCGCGTGCGGGGCGCTATCGGTGCCGAGAAAAAATTTTGGGTTGCCGGATGTGGCGGCCGCGATCAACGCCTGCCGATGCGGTTCGCGTTTGAGTATGGGCAGGCAATACAGGTGCGGGCGGATGCCGCCTTTGAACATGGCGTTGCGGTTGTAGAGCAGGTGGTGGACGGTGATCGTCGCTGCCACGTTGGCGGGCGCGGCGGTGACAAATTCAGCCGCTTGCCGCGTGGTGATGTGCTCCAGCACGATTTTCAGCCTGGGGAAATCGCGCATCAGGCGCACCAGATGGCGCTCGATGAATACCGCTTCGCGGTCAAACACGTCAACCTCCGCATCGGTGACTTCGCCGTGCAATAACAGCGGCAAGCCGACTTCCTCCATCGCTGCAATGGCTTTATACGCTTTCGCCAGATCGGTCACGCCCGCATCCGAGTTGGTCGTCGCACCTGACGGGTAATATTTCACTGCGTGAATAAAGCCACTGGCTTTGGCCCGGCTGATTTCTTCCGGGGTGGTGTTGTCCGTGAGGTACAGCGTCATCAAAGGCTCGAACGCCACCCCTTGAGGAATGGCGGCCAGCAAGCGCTCGCGATACGCCGCCGCATCGGCCACCGTCACCACGGGCGGTCTGAGGTTGGGCATGGCGATGGCGCGACCGAATACGCGGGCGGTGTCGGGCAGCACGCTCGCCATCGCCGCGCCGTCACGAAAATGAATATGCCAGTCGTCGGGGCGAATCAGGGTCAGGGTTTCTATCATTCTTCGTCTTCAGGATGGGTGAGGGGTTTCAACGCCAAGGCCATTTTATAGAGTTCGGCTTTTTTACGCCCGGTCAGTTGGGCGGCAAGCTTGCTTGCGGCGGAGGCGGGCAGGTCGCCGAGCAACACGCCGAGTATGCGCAGCGCTTCGGTATCGTCGGCGGATTCTGCAGCGGCAGGCGGGTGGACAATCAGCACGAATTCGCCGCGCAGATTATTGGGGTCGGATTCAAGCCAGCTCCGCACGTCCCTCAGGGGCAGCGTGATAATAGTCTCGAAACGTTTGGTCAGTTCGCGCGCAATCGTCAGCCGTCGGACGGGGTCGAGCACGCTCACCATGTCGTCCACTGTTTCGGTCACGCGATGCGGCGCTTCGTAGAAAATCAAGGCCGCATCCACGCCTGACAGACGCTGCAATGCCTGTTTGCGTGCGCCCGATTTAGGCGGCAAAAACCCGTGAAACAACCAGGCACCCATGCCCAGACCAGCGGCAGACAAGGCGGTCGTCACCGCACTGGCACCCGGAATCGGCACCACCAGCAAGCCCGCCGCACGCACCGCCGCAACCAGCCGCGCACCGGGATCGGAAATCGCGGGCGTGCCCGCATCCGAGACATAGGCGACAGCCTCGCCTGCAGTAATCTGATCGATTACTTTTTGTGCGGCGGCGAGTTCGTTGTGCTCGCGGATCGAGACCAGCGGTTTTTTGATACCGAAGTGCGCGAGCAATTGCCCCGACACGCGGGTGTCTTCCGCCGCCACGCGATCCACGCCGCGCAAGGTGTCGAGCGCACGCAAAGTGATGTCGCCGAGATTTCCGATCGGCGTCGCCACCACATAAAGGGCGGCAGGCAGGCGGGTATGATGGGCACTGTCGTTCATTCCCGCCATTGTCGCAGATGTTAAAAACCCTGCTGGGTCAGTCCGCCGAATCCCACGCTGAACGCTATCTCAAAACGCAGGGATTGAAGCTCGTCGTGCGCAACTGGTGCTGCCGTTTTGGCGAGATTGATCTGATCATGCGCCATCAGGACACGCTGGTGTTTGTGGAAGTCCGGATGCGCAGCAGCGCCCATTTTGGCGGCGCGGCAGCGAGCGTCACCACGAGCAAGCAGCGCAAACTGATTGCCGCAGCCCGGCTCTATCTCAGCAGCTTGCCGACGCTACCGCCGTGCCGCTTTGATGTCATCGCGCTCACCGACAGCCGCGCCGATCCGGAGTGGATACGAAGCGCGTTTGACGATATGGGATAATGCGGCGGATCGAGGTCTCTAAGTGTGCGGCGCGTAGCAAACCAGAGTAGCGCGACTAAACGCAAGCTTGGCACCGTCTCATTATCTTGCTGTTTTTAATTTATTATTGATTCGGCTCAGCACGATATTAACCGCACGATATTAACCGCACGATATTAACCGCACGATATTAACCATTGCGCAGCCGCTTACGGCCTTGGCTTTTCCCTAAATTTTTGAGCCGGATCAATAACGCGCCCGATGCCCTTAACCGACAGAATCCACGGCCATTTCCAGACCTCCGCGCAGCTCAAGCTGGATGCCGCCGACGCCCTCGCGCCGGTCATCGAGCAAGCCGCACAGGCCATCGTGCAGTGTCTGACTCAGGGCGGCAAAGTGCTGGCCTGTGGCAATGGCGGCTCGGCGGCGGACTCGCAGCGCTTTACGTCCGCGATGGTCAACCGCTTTGAACAAGAGCGCCCCGGCCTTGCGGCCATTGCACTGACTACAGACAGTTCCACGCTGACCTCGATTGCAAACGACTCGGCTTACGAACAAGTGTTCGCCCGCCAGGTCAAGGCGCTGGGACTTCCGGGCGATGTATTGCTGGTAATTTCTACCAGCGGCAATTCGCCCAGCGTGCTCGAAGCGGTGGCCGCTGCGCACACGCGCGGCATGCACGTCATCGCCTTGACCGGGCAAAGCGGCGGCCGTCTTGCGGAACAAATGACGGATGCCGACGTCTTCATCAGCGTGCCTGCGGAATCCACCGCACGCATTCAAGAGGTTCATCTGCTGACCATTCATTGCCTGTGCGATGCGGTGGACAGCATTTTATTAGGAGTCGAGTAAATGAAAAATCGTCTGGTTTTATCCGTATTGGCTGTCGCGCTGTCGCAACTGGCTGGGTGTGCTGCCGTAGTAGTCGGGGGAGCGGCAACCGGTGCCGCAGTAGGCGTGGATCGCCGTACTGCTGGCGTCGTGGTGAGTGATCAGGAAATCGAGCTGCGCGCATTCAATCGCTTGCGCGAAAACTTCCCCACCAGCGGCTTCAGCGTCTCCGCCACCAGCTATAACCGCCAGGTATTGCTTACCGGGCAGGTGCCCGATGAAACCACGCGCACCAAAGCCGCAGAAGTGGTGCGCGCCATCCCCGATGTGCGCAAAGTGTTTAACGAAACCGCCATCTCCGGCGTGACCTCGCTCACGTCCGACAGCAACGACACCGCCCTGACCGCGAAGGTAAAAACCGGCATGTTGCGCGATGACCGCGTGCCCGGCACCAAAGTCAAAATCGTTACCGAAGCAGGCGTGGTCTATCTGATGGGTCTGCTCAGCCATGCCGAAGCCGATGCGGCGGCTGAAGTTGCAAGCAACACCAGCGGTGTAACCAAGGTCGTGAAGCTGTTCGAATACATCAACTAACCACCATGCTAGTGGGCATTCACCCACGTCCTGCGCCCATGAAATATAACGATCTGCGCGACTTCATCACCCAGCTCGAAGCGCTGGGCGAACTTAAACGCATCCGCGTCGAAGTCGATCCCAAGCTGGAGATGACCGAAATTGCCGATCGCGTATTGCGTGCGGGCGGCCCCGCCTTGCTGTTTGAAAATCCAAAAGGCAGCACCATCCCGGTGCTGGCCAATCTGTTCGGCACGGTCAGGCGCGTAGCGCTCGGCATGGGCGAAGACAATCCCAATCAATTGCGCGAAGTCGGCAAACTGCTGGCTTACCTGAAAGAGCCCGAGCCGCCCACGGGCCTGCGCGATGCCTGGGACAAATGGCCAGTGCTAAAACAGGTGCTCAACATGACACCGAAAGTCGTCAAAAACGCGCCCTGCCAGGAAATCGTGTGGGAAGGCGCTGACGTGGATCTCTCCCGGTTTCCGGTCCAGCATTGCTGGCCGGGCGATGTTGCACCGCTCGTCACCTGGGGGCTGACCGTCACACGCGGCCCGCACAAAGCACGGCAAAATCTGGGCATCTACCGCCAGCAGGTTATTGGCAAAAACAAACTCATCATGCGCTGGCTCGCGCATCGCGGCGGCGCGCTGGATTTTCGCGAACATCAGGCCGCGCACCCCGGCCAGCCGTTTCCGATTGCGGTTGCGATCGGTGCCGACCCGGCGACGATCCTGGGTGCCGTCACCCCCGTGCCCGATTCGCTGTCGGAATATCAGTTCGCCGGTCTGCTGCGCGGCGCTAAAACCGAAGTCGTGAAGTGTCTGGGATCGGATTTACAAGTGCCCGCGTCCGCCGAAATCGTGCTCGAAGGCGTCATCCATCCAGGCGAAACTGCACTAGAGGGGCCGTTTGGCGACCACACCGGCTATTACAACGAACAGGAAACTTTCCCGGTTTTCACCGTCGAGCGCATCACCATGCGTCGCGATCCGATTTACCACAGCACCTACACCGGCAAGCCGCCAGACGAGCCCGCAATTTTGGGCGTGGCGTTAAACGAGGTCTTCGTCCCGCTGCTGCAAAAACAATTTCCCGAAATCACCGACTTCTATCTGCCGCCTGAAGGCTGCTCCTACCGCATGGCGGTGGTGAGCATGAAAAAACAATACCCCGGCCACGCCAAGCGCGTGATGTTCGGCGTGTGGAGTTTTTTACGGCAGTTCATGTACACCAAGTTCATCCTCGTCACCGACGACGACGTGAATGTGCGCTCGTGGCCCGAAGTAATCTGGGCGCTGACCACCCGGGTCGATCCCGCGCGCGACACGCTGCTGGTGGAAAACACGCCGATCGATTACCTCGACTTTGCCAGTCCGGTGTCCGGCCTTGGCAGCAAGATGGGCATCGATGCCACCAACAAGTGGCCGGGCGAAACGAGCCGCGAATGGGGCACGCCAATTGCCATGGACGCGGCGGTCAAGGCACGGGTTGACGCGCTGTGGGGCGAGCTGGGACTAGGCTGAACGCCGACGCTTGAAAATCAAGCGCCCCCAGCGCCTGTTTATGGATTGGATGGCGCGCTTTGCTGCGGTACCGTTGCTTGCTGTGCAAACGCAAACTTCCATCCCTGATAGTTTTGCATGTTTTCAAACGCGGCATCATCCAATGAGAAATTAGCCTGCTTGAGCGGCACACCTTCCGCCAGGCTATAAACGCCCATGATGCCGTTGCCCGGCCCTTTGAGCAGGCCCCACTCTGCTTTACCGGTTAACGGGTCTTGGTAGATGCGGCGCAAATAGCGGCGGGTGGCTGGGTAGCGCGCATCTTTCAGCAGGTCGCCCAGGCTGGGGGGATATTGTTTTACCGTACCCAGGCTGGAGTAGTAGTAATTCTTGATGGCCAGACGAAACTGGTGGCCGATGAAGAGGAGTTCCTTTTCTTTTTCCCGCTTGACCGAGACTCGCCAGGATTCACCCGCCAGTGCCAGCGCCAGTCCGATCAGCACGACGGCGATCAGCACGCCCATGTAGGTAAAGCCGCCTTGCTTACCAATCCTCAAAGCGCGTTCCATCCTTGGCCTGGCCGGGAGCGCCACTATGAATGTCGGCAACGCTTTCTCCACCTTCGGCTGGAGGAACCGTTTTCCAGGCATGGGTCTCGCCGGTGATCGGGTCGGGCGGCAGGGTGCGCAAATACCCCAGCGCAACCAGCTCATCGAGCGTGGCCGGGTAGCGGTCACGATCCCCGTGGAATTTATCAATCGCGTCGCGCATGGAGGCCAGATCATGCTTCAACGTGGTCTCCTTCGCCTGTTCCAGCCGCGCGAAGTAATTGGGCGTGACCAGCGTCAGCAGCAAGGCCACAATCGACATGACCACCAGCAGCTCGATCAGGGTGAATCCTTTGCGCTTCACCATTGTTTGTAGGGCAGGCCGTTCATGCCCGGCTTCTCGGATAGGGAAAACACATCGTAGACATCATCGCCCGGCTGTGGATCGTCGGGCGCGCTCTGGTAACTGCGCAGACCCCAGGTTTCT
>JAYVLR010000238.1:0-8069 GCA_043759395.1 Thiobacillaceae bacterium | reverse complement strand
GGCATCGACGCGCAAATCCACCAGGTGTTTCGCAACCTGCGTGCCGTCACACTGGCAGCGGGCGGCAGCCTGGCAGATGTTGCCAAGCTCAATATTTTTCTCACCGACCTCGCCCACTTCGCGCGCGTCAACGAAATCATGGCTGAATATTTTGTGCAGCCCTACCCCGCGCGCGCTGCGGTCGGGGTCGCCTCGCTGCCACGCGGAGCGATGGTAGAAGCGGATGCCGTGATGACGCTGGAATCCTAAAACCCTTGCACCACAGAGACACTGAGGAAGACCTTGGTTTGTTGCGTTTCAAACGCAAGAATGCGTGTTGTGAACACTGCGTGCCGTCGTTTTCTCTGTGCCTCCGTGTCTCTGTGGTGAAGGGTTCAAATTGAAAGCAGTCTCGCCGATAGCGTTCACTCCAGCACTCGCTGACAAACTCGCACGACTCGGCATCCGCTCTGAAACCGATCTGATTCTGCATCTTCCGCTGCGCTGGGAAGATGAAACCCGCATCACGCCTGTTCGTGAGCTATTGCCCGGCCAGACCGCGCAGGTGCAGGCGACGGTGACGCACAGCGAAATCGTCAATCGACCGCGCCGCATGCTGACGGTGAGCGCAGACGACGGCAGCGGCACGCTCGGTTTGCGCTTCCTGCATTTTTATCCTAGCCATCTAAAAACCCTCGCCATCGGCAGCAGTTTCAGATTCATCGGCGAAGTGCGCGGCGGTTTTTTCGGGCTGGAAATGGTGCATCCGCGTTTTGTGCGAGCCGATGCCGACACCCCCTTGCCCGACGGACTCACACCGGTTTATCCGACCACCGCAGGCTTGGGGCAGGCAAGCTTGCGCCGCCACATTGCCCGCGCACTGGAAAAACCCATCACCGACACCCTGCCCGCCGCGTGGCTCATCGAATTGCAGCTGCCCGGCCTGGATCAAGCGCTGCGCCTGCTGCACCACCCGCCAGTCGACCGTGCATTGCCTGAACTGGAATCACACCTGCATCCGGCCTGGCAAAGGCTGGCGTTTGACGAGTTGCTGGCACAGCAGTTGTCTCTGGCCACCGCACGCAAACTGCGCAGTGCGCGGGTCGCCGCATCACTGCCTTTGCAACGCACGCTGACGCAAGGTTTTCTCGCCGCCCTGCCGTTTCAACTGACTGCCGCGCAAGCTCGCACCTGGCAGGAAATCAGCGACGACCTCACGCAGCCGCACCCAATGCGCCGCTTGCTGCAAGGCGATGTCGGCAGCGGCAAAACCGTGGTCGCCGCGCTCGCCT
This sequence comes from Thiobacillaceae bacterium, assembly GCA_043759395.1. GTDB lineage: Bacteria > Pseudomonadota > Gammaproteobacteria > Burkholderiales > Thiobacillaceae > Thiobacillus. The sequence continues at coordinate 6,798 of JAYVLR010000238.1, read as the reverse complement.
GCCTGCAAGCGCTGGAAAACCAGCAGCAAGCGGCCTTCATGGCACCGACCGAAATCCTCGCCGAGCAGCACTATAAAAAACTTGCGCCGACACTCGCAGCGCTGGGCGTGCGAACCGCCTGGCTCACCGGCAGCCTGCGCAAAGCCGAAAAAGAAGCCGCGACCGCGCGCATTGCCGCTGGCGAGATCGATCTGGCGTTTGGCACCCATGCCTTGTTCCAGCAGGGCGTAAGCTTCCCGCGACTGGGGCTGGCGGTGGTCGATGAGCAACATCGATTCGGCGTGGCGCAGCGCCTGGCGCTGGTGCAAAAAGGCATCGAGCCGCACCAGTTGATGATGAGCGCGACGCCGATCCCGCGCACGCTGGCGATGAGCTATTACGCCGACCTGGAAGTATCGGTGATCGACGAACTGCCGCCGGGACGCACCCCGGTTGTGACCAAGCTGGTAGCCGACAGCCGCCGCGATGAAGTGCTGGCGCGCGTGACGGATGCCTGCCTCGCCGGTGGCCAGGCTTACTGGGTATGCCCGTTGATCGAGGAATCCGAAAAACTACAACTCATCACCGCACAAGACACTTACGCCACCTTGGCCGAGCAACTACCCGAACTGTCGGTCGGGCTGATTCATGGACGGCTGAAAGCGAGCGAAAAAAACGCCGTGATGGCCGCATTTCAAGCCGGCGAAATCCAGTTGCTGGTTGCGACAACCGTGATTGAAGTCGGCGTCGATGTGCCAAATGCCTCGCTGATGGTGATCGAACACGCCGAGCGCATGGGCCTCGCGCAACTGCACCAGTTGCGCGGCCGCGTCGGACGCGGCAGCCGCGAATCAGTCTGCGTGCTGCTCTACCAATCGCCACTGTCAGAACTCGCCCGCGCCCGCCTCAAAGTGATTTTCGAACACACCGACGGCTTCGAAATCGCGCGCCAGGATTTACTGCTGCGCGGCCCCGGCGAATTAATCGGCAGCCGTCAAAGCGGCTTGCCTTTGTTGCGTTTCGCCGACCTGGAGCGCGACATCGCCTTGCTCGAAGCCGCGCGCGACTACGCGCAGCGCTGCCTGGCCGATCATCCGGAAATTGTCAGCGCACATTTAGCGCGCTGGATTGGTCAGCGGCAGGCTTTGTCCGACACTTGATGTTATCTGGTTGGCTTCAGGGAGCGGAAGATATAGTCCTAAAGGGTAGCGCTTGTTAAAAAGCGCACTTCAGATTTGAATTTGCCATACCATCGAAAATCTCTATAGGGAATAAAACTTAATGGAAAAAGAAAGCACCACCCTGAAACAGAAAATCATCATCGTCCTGACGCAACGGGGGAACCAATGGGCTACCGGGAGTTGACGGATACGGTTTGGGCTGTCTACCCAGAATACCGCGAGCACATGGTCTCCATGTACGAGACCGAGAAGAAAGCCCGTATCGACCAACGCATACGCATGGGTGGGGTAGTGAAGGCCGCCCCGGGGATTTTCACGGCAACGAAGAGCGATGGCATCGTTCTGGTCGGACTGGCGGCTAGCGAAGCCGACGCAGTCGAGGAGGCCGACGCTGAAGAAATCGGTGAAGAAAACCTCGTCGCGCCCTCTGTATACTGGTACACATTCCCGGCCTACCGCAAGTCAGACGGTGCCTATCCGATTAAGGTAGGCCGCGGCAACAATCCGCAAATGCGGATCGGCCAGCAGGTCACGGCCATGCCGGAACAACCCGTAATCCTCGGCATATTCGAACACAATGACATATCAAATCTGGAGCGCGCGCTGCACAGTGTGCTGACACTTCGTGGAAAGAAAAAGAAAGACTCTCCCGGATCAGAGTGGTTCATAACTACGCCGGAAGAGATTACCGAGCTCATTCAGACGGTGCTCGGAACAAAAGAAGGGTAGCGTCCATGGAAGTCATGGATCTCGGGTTCCTGCCTGTCATGCATTGCCGACACTTGAATGAAACGTATCACTCGACCAGCGTCATCATCCATACCGTCTGAAATCAAAGAAAGCTAATAACCGGCTATGAGCATCAACACCGATTTGAACCAATCGTTTTAAGACACTGCTGAGTTAGCGCTTCATGGGCGGCTGCTCAAAGCTCCGGAAGAAGGATCGACCAGATATCCGATTTACAGGTCAGTTCGCATAGCAGCAGTGGCCGACCTTCAGTCGCTTTTTGATGACTTTGCGCTCAAGCTGGGATGGCATGCGAATCGTCCAAACAATGAACTACTGATACTGTATGGGCCTGATGTCTTTGTCTATGTCAACGGAGGGGCGAACAAGAAGTACAGTTTCTGCTTCTTTGAAATCTGGGCACAAAGCATTGAAGCCGCCGACGCTGCCCAGCACGCGATTCTTGGCATCGTTGGGGAACGTCGGATCACGTCACCCATGTTCACGCTCAAATGGCAGAGCATCGACTCGCGTGGTGACTTGAGCAATGTAAGCATCCAGGAGCTGGCCAACGAAGTACTGCTGGACGAATCCTATCCAGAAATCGTGAAAGGCGTTCAGTCGTTTGTCACGGACTATCTGAACTCGGACGAGGCTGTCCTGATACTCTACGGCCCTCCCGGAACGGGCAAGACGCGTCTGATCCGGGCAATTCTGGGGGAGATGTCACGGCGCAAGGGTGAAAGCGCCGGCGTACTCTATACCGCTGACAAAGCGACGATGGAGTCAGACAAAGTCTTCATCAAGTTCATCACGGGATCAAACGAGGCATTTGTCATTGAGGATGCCGATCACTTGCTGCGATCCAGAACAGATGGCAATGATGAATTGTTTCGCTTTCTGACGATTGCTGACGGCGTGGCTCGCGCGCAGAGCCGCAAGATTATTTTTTCAACCAACCTGCCGCATGTCCGTGCATGGATGATGCACTGGTCCGCCCGGGTCGATGCTTTGCGCAGATGCATGTTCGCCACCTCACTACTGAGGAGTCGCTTCGCGTGATCGAGGTGCTTTGTGAGCAGCAATCCCGACGCGTGGCTGAGGCAACTGAGTTGCTGGGCAAGCGCTCAAGCAAGTCACATTCCCTGGCGGATGTTTACAAAGCGGTTGCGGGAGCCACATCAGCACCATAACAAGACCGAAGTCTTGCTATACACACACTACCCACGAACGCTTCATATCCACTCATCCATAAACTTCATCATGGCTGCCAATGTCGAGGAGCAAAATTTCTTGATGAGTAATTTGCACGGTCAGGGTAAGGCGATAGCTGTAGGTGATGCTGACGGCCTGCATGCCCTGGAGCTTGCCGCCAAGGGCATGCAGACGCAGGCCGGGCTGGAAAGGGTCGGCGCGCAGTTGCGCCATGGCTTCGATGAAGCGGGGTCGGAGGTCGGGATGTTTGGTGAGAAACTTGCGCGCCCGACGATCAAAAAAGGCCGTGGTCGCCAGCGTCCAACTCATGCCGCAGGCTTGCTGTCCAGGTGCCGAATGAGGGCTTCGACGCTAGTGTGCCGGGTGACGCGGCCTGCTTTGGCATCTTTCAGTGAGTCTTTGATGCGCGCCAATGCGGCCGCATCCTGGACTTCGATCAGTTCGTTGTAGCGTTCTTCGGTCAGGACAACGTACTGCGGGCGGTTGTTTTTGATGATGTGCACTGGACCCAAGGCCAGGGCCTCATCAACGGCGGCGATGCCGCGACGCTTGATTTCTTGGGCGGGGACGACGTTCATGTTTATCTCCTGTACTTTTATCAGTATCTATTTAAGCACTGTATATGGTATATGTAAAGGCTGGCTGAAATTAAACACAGGGCAACGCAGCTCATTGCACCGTCTAATAAACAATCCGGGATAATGCAGCATCCCGATTATTGGAAGCCGCGTTTGTCCAAACTTTTGCATGGGTGGATCGCCCATCCTTTCAACGTTCCGCGCCGCTTGCGGCACTGGCTCACCGACCGTGGCTCGCTCACGCAACGCCTGAAAACGCGCTGTGCAGACTTTCGCGTGCAGCCAGTCGCAACCGGTTATGCGCGCGCCCATATCGATGAACGCACCCCGCTCAAATTACGGGCGGGCTCGATTGATTACGTGCGTGAAGTGCTGCTGGCTTGCAATCAAGGCAATGTCGTCTTCGCCCATAGCGTGTTACCCCGGACGGGTTTGCGTGGCGGATGGAATGGCATCACCCGCCTCGGATCGCGTCCGCTTGGCGAGGCGCTGTTTGACGATCATCGCATCCAGCGCGGTACGTTGGCGTATTTGCGACTGGGTTCGCGCCACCCGCTGTTCCGTGCTGCCAGTCGGCACCACCGCATTCATGCGCGGACACTCTGGGCGCGGCGCTCGGTGTTTTGCCTGAACGGCCATCCACTGATGGTGACGGAAGTGTTTTTGCCCGAGATCGAATCGCTATGACCTTGACCGAACGTCTGACGCAATACGAAAAACTGATGCGGCTGGATAAGCCCATCGGCATCCTGTTGTTGCTGTGGCCCACGCTATGGGGACAGTGGCTGGCGACGCGGGGGCAGCCGGTATGGCCGATTGTGTGGATATTCATTCTGGGCGTCATCCTGATGCGCTCGGCGGGCTGCGTCATCAACGACTATGCTGACCGCGATTTCGATCCGCAAGTTGCGCGCACCCGGAACCGCCCGATCGCGGCAGGCAAGGTCTCGCCGCGCGAGGCGCTGATACTCGCTGCGGCGCTTGCCCTGGCTGCATTCTTGCTGATCCTGCCGTTGAATAAACAGGTGCTGGGTTTGTCGGTCGTGGCGCTGTTTCTCGCGGCAAGCTACCCCTTCACCAAACGCTTTTTTGCCATTCCGCAGGCGTATCTGGGCATCGCTTTCGGCTTTGGCATCCCGATGGGTTATGCCGCCATATGGGGAGCGATCCCGGCGGACGCATGGATATTGCTCGCCGCCAATGTGTTCTGGGCGATTGCCTACGATACCGAATACGCGCTAGTGGATTATGCCGATGATCTGAAAATCGGCATCAAAACCTCGGCGATCAGTTTTGGCTCGTTCGCGATTCACGCAATCGCATTTTGCTATGCCGCCACCTTAGCGCTGCTCGCCTGGGCGGGGCTGCGCATGCATCTTGGGTGGCCGTATTACGCAGGCTTGACGACAGCGGGCGGGCTTGCGCTGTATCACCTGTGGCTGATCCGCGAGCGCGATCCGCAAGCGTGTTTTCGCGCGTTTCTGCATAACGCCTGGCTGGGTGCAGCGATATTTGCCGGGATCGTGATCAACTTTGTTTTGAAATGACCTCACGGAAATTTAAGCTGTCATGCCCACATTTCTTAAAATTATCCTGATCTGCCTGCTTTGCCTGACCGTTATCGGCGGAGCAATGTGGCTGGCACAAACATTCTTTAGCTGACGGCTTCTTGTCTGGAGAATAGGTAACTGCAGCTTATCGCTGCTGCAAGTTTCGGTATCAAAAAAACGGCCAGGCATTGCCTGGCCGTTTAACGGGAAGCATCTGAATTACTTCTTGACGGCTTCCTTGGCTTTGTCGGCCATTTCTTTCACTTTGTCAGCACCGGCTGTAGCGGCATCGGCAGCACCCTGAACAGCAGTGGCAGCAACGCCTGTAGCAGCACTGCCAGCAGCAGCAGCGGCATCCGTCGCAGCGCCACCCACAGCGGTAGCGGCTCCACCTACGGCAGTGGCGGCAGAATCAACTGCGGCACCAGCGGCACCCGCTGCATCTTTAGCCTGCTCTACAGCGGGAGCAGCAGCTTGCTCAGCTTTTTTTCCGCAAGCGGTTAATGCGAACACAGTGAATAATGCGACGAGAAGTTTGGATTGCATACGATCTCCTGAAATAAAGTTTAAGTTTGTAAAGGGAAAACGAGTCTGGTAACTCGCGACGCGTATTATCAGCGCTAATGCCGTTTAGCAACAAGCCTGTCGTGTTTTTTTACAAATAATTGTGGCTAAAACGCTTCAAGTGGGTACAGGCGCGGGTGCCGACCTTTCGACAAACAGGGAATATGCCCAATGTACTTTGCCCCGCTTTCAATGGAAAATGCGGTTTTAAGTTCTTGTAAGCGCTATGACCATCACCATTAAATCCGCCGCCGATATTGAAGGGATGCGCGTTGCAGGGCGACTGGCATCCGAGGTGCTCGACTACATTACGCCTTTTGTGGTGCCCGGCGTCAGCACAGGCGAACTGGATCAGCTGTGCCACAACTATATAGTGAATGTACAAGGTACGATTCCGGCACCGTTAAACTACGCGCCGCCGGGTCATGCACCCTACCCCAAGTCGATTTGCACTTCGGTCAACCACCAGGTCTGCCATGGCGTTCCGGGCGAGAAAATATTGAAAACCGGCGACATCGTGAATCTCGATATCACCGTGATCAAAGACGGCTGGCATGGCGACACCAGCCGCATGTTCATCGTCGGTGAAGGCTCGATCGCCGCCAAGCGCCTGTGCCAGATGACCTACGACGCCATGTGGAAAGGCATCGTCAAGGTCAAGCCGGGCGTGCGCCTGGGCGACATCGGCCACACGATTCAAACTTTCGCCGAGAACAACGGTTTTTCCATCGTGCGCGAGTTTTGCGGTCACGGCATCGGCACCGTTTTTCACGAAGAACCTCAAGTGCTGCACTACGGCCGCCCGGGCACCCTGGACGAGCTGAAGGCCGGCATGAGGTTCACCATCGAGCCGATGATCAACCTGGGCCGCCGCGAGATCCGCGAGACCGGCGACGGCTGGACCATCGTCACCAAGGACCGCTCGCTGTCGGCGCAGTGGGAGCACACGGTGGTGGTCACCGACACCGGCTACGAGGTGCTGACGCTGTCAGCAGGCAGCCC